>JAHHRF010000066.1 GCA_020025955.1 Sutterella sp. | reverse complement strand
AACCTTGCCAAGGTTGAGGTCGCGAGTTCGAGACTCGTTTCCCGCTCCAGAATTCTAAGGTTTTGTCAGATAGAGTGAGTCACCTCGCTGTACTGACCCCCGGGGTGACGAAATTGGTAGACGTAGCGGACTTAAAATCCGCCGCCTTTAAACGGGCGTACCGGTTCGATTCCGGTCCCCGGGACCACATAAGAAGCCGACTTTTGAGTCTTACTCAGAAGTCGGTTTTTTTTCGTCTTGGGGTACGACACCCGAATGAAAAAAATCGGTCCACTCACTTGGAGTAGCCCGAAAAGCAAAGAGAGCAGACAAGCAAAAAGCCGCTGACGACCAATCAGCGGCTTTCTGTTTCTATACCCGTACGCTACCTACCTGATCGTTGAGGTAGCGTTGGCAGAGGGAAACGGATTGTCGATTAGAAGATCGAGCAAGCCAAGAAGCCCAAGGCCACGGCGAGAACGATAGCGATCACGCCCGGGACGAAGAAGGAGTGGTTGAAGACCCACTTACCGATACGCGTCGTACCCGTGTAGTCCATATTCACGGCGCCAAGGAGCGTCGGATACGTCGGCAACACGAAGAGAGCGGACACGGCAGCGAAGGAAGCAACCAACATGTAGGAATCACCCGGGTTAGCAGCGGAGATGCCTAAGGCGCCCACGATAGCCGGGGTAATGGCCTTAGCCGTAGCAGCCTGCGAGTAAAGGAGCATCGAAGCAACGAAGAAGACCGCAGCCAAGAGAGCCGGATAGGTCGAAACGTACTGAGCAGCGAGTTCCTTAATTTCAGCGGAGTGGCCACGAACGAACGTGTCACCCAACCAAGCCACGCCGAAGACGCAGATACAGGCAATCATCCCACTCTGGAAGACAGAGCTCGAACCAATCTTGTTGACGTCGATCTTGCAGAAGACGGCGATCAAGGAGGCGATGATGAACATGAAGCACCAGATACCGGCGTCACGCGGAACGATCACGTTCTTGATGAGACCCACAGCCGGGCTAATCGCGGAGGCATAGAGCACCACGCAGATAATACCGATCAAGAAGATCAACACAGAGCGGCCAGCGAATTCAGGCAAGGGAGCCTTTTCAGCGTTGGCGTCATGCGGAACGACGAGGCCCTTAGCCAAACGTTCCTGATAGGCCGGATCCTTTTCGAGATCCATCGGGGCAATCAAGGTCATGATGAAGGACGTGAGCATGCAAGCCACGAACGTCGTCGCAATCCAGATACCGAGCAAGGCGGGATAGGACCAGCCAAACGGTTCCAAAACACCGCTCATGTAGATCACGGCAGCGGAAACCGGGGAAGCGGTAATGGCAATCTGAGAAGCCACCACAGCGATGGAGAGCGGAACCGCCGGGCGGATGCGCTGTTCCTTAGCCACTTCAACGATCACAGGGATCATGGAGAAGGCCGTGTGACCCGTACCAGCGAAGAGCGTCAAAACATAGGTAACAATCGGAGCGAGATAGTTAATCTGCTTCGGGTTACGACGAAGAATGCGTTCAGCGATACGAACCAAGTAGTCGAGACCACCTGCTAACTG
Organism: Sutterella sp.; assembly: GCA_020025955.1. Taxonomy (GTDB): domain Bacteria; phylum Pseudomonadota; class Gammaproteobacteria; order Burkholderiales; family Burkholderiaceae_F; genus Sutterella. The sequence continues at coordinate 7,456 of JAHHRF010000066.1, read as the reverse complement.
CATTGCGGAAATGGCCGAGATCACCGCAGCGATGATCAAGATCACGTCCCAAGGCACTTGCCCCGGCTTCATACCAAAGACGAAGCCTAACACCAGCACGCCAGCGCCGCCGACGTAACCGATACCGATGCCGCCAACGCGAACACCCAGGAAGATCGCTACGAGAACGACCAAAAATTGGAGTAATACAGTGAAATCCATAATGTCAATCATAAGCCCGTGGTCGCGAACTTATGACTCCTCTCTGTAGTTGGGTTATGAATTCAGGGGTTCTCTAGACCCCCTTCATGAGGGTAGACCAGGCGGAAGGGGACTCTCATTCCCTGACCGCCTGGACACCTACCTAAGTCTTATTTTTCGAACTTAGGATTGATCAGGTTTTCGTACGTGAAGGTCTTGTCCCATTCTTCCTGAGACAACATCTTCTTTTCTTCCACCACGATCTGGTGCAAGCTCTTGCCCGTCAAGAAACCTTCGCGAGCGCAAGCAGCGCAAGGCTTGTAACCGAAGTGCGGCTTCAAGAGGGTAACGATACCCAAGGAGCCCATCACCAAGTCCTTGCAGTGGTCGGCGTTAACGGTGATACCGTCAACACACTTTTCACGCAAGTGGTTGCAAGCGTTGGTCATCACCTTCATCTGCATGTAGAGAGCGAAGGAGATCACCGGTTCCATCACGTTCAACTGGAGCTGACCAGCGGAAGCGGCAAGCATCACCGTGGTATCTAAACCGATGGCGAGGAAGGAGGCCTGGTTGGTCACTTCCGGAATCACAGGATTAACCTTACCCGGCATAATCGAGCTACCCGGCTGGAGCTGCGGGAGGATCATTTCGGAGAGACCCGTGCGAGGACCGGAGGCCAAGAGACGGATGTCGTTGCAGACCTTCGTCAACTTCACAGCCAAGCTCTTCACAGCGGAGGAGAGAACCTGGTAGGAACCGCAGTCGCTCGTGGCAGCCACGAGGTCTTCGCTGTTCTTGAAGTCGATACCAGTAATTTCAGCCAAGATCTTGGCGCAAAGAGCCGGATAGTCAGGGTGAGCCGTCACACAGGTACCGATAGCGGTAGCGCCCATGTTGATGGTCTTCAAGTGTTCCTGAGCTTCCTTAATCACGGCCACTTCGTCAGCGATCGTGAAGCCCCAGCCATGGAATTCCTGGCCAAAGCTCATCGGCACAGCGTCCTGCAAGTGGGTGCGACCCATCTTCAAAACGCCCTTGAATTCGTCAGCCTTCTTGTAGAAAGCTTCAGACAGAGCTTCAACCGCCTTCAAGAGTTCATTGGAGCGGAGAAGGAGGCTTAAGTGAAGCGCCGTCGGATACGTGTCGTTCGTGGACTGACCGAAGTTAGCGTGGTCGTTCGGGCTGACGCGCTTGTCACCCTTTTCATAGCCCAACTTTTCGCAAGCGAGGTTGCAGATCACTTCGTTAACGTTCATGTTAACGGACGTACCAGCACCACCCTGGACCCAGTCGGTCACGAACTGGTCGTTGTACTTGCCAGCGATAAGCTGTTCGCAAGCCCAGATGAGCGCATCGGCCACATCAGCCGGGATGCAACCCAATTCCTTGTTAGCCATCGCAGCAGCTTTCTTCACATAGCCATAGGCGATCGGGAAGAAGGGTTCCTGAGCCATCGGCATTTCCGTGATATTGAAATTCTGCTTACCGCGCATGGTCTGAACGCCATAGTAAACGTCATCAGGAATTTCAAGTTCGCCAAGGAAGTCGCTTTCAATACGGGACATTTTATGCTCCTCAAAAAAAATCCCAGTGAGAGAAGTCAAGAGAATCGAACTCGGTTCGGTCAACTCGCCTCACCTCTTTTAAATGTCACAGTCAAGTTTTTTTCTAATTAACAACCCGACTGTGACGGTCCTAATCAGATGATACCGAACTAATCACAATGACTAATTAGGAATTACACCTAATGATTATATTTTAGTGCCTTTCTACCTTAATGGGAATAGCTTTTTTGTGGGTCGGAAGGACTTTATCGTACCCTCGCATACCCTGTTCAGCCATCTTGCGGCGGATAAAGGCAATCTGCGTCTTCAAAGGAAGATCCTTCGGGCAGAAGTCATGGCAAGCCAAGAGACTCATACAACCGAAGACACCGGACTCATCACCGACCAAGTCGTAGTAGTCCGCATCGTTACGGGTGTCACGCGGGTCTAAACGGAAGCGAGCGATCTTGTTGATCCCAACACCACCGACGAAATCGGGACGGATGCGAACCGTACCGCACCCAGCGATACAGCACCCGCATTCCACGCAGCGGTCCAACACGTAGATGTCTTCGGCCAACTGCGGATCCATCGGTTCTTCCTTCTTGCGAAGGTCGACTTCCGCTTCTTTCATATGAACCCAGGTTTCCATGCGTTCCGACATGTCACGCATCCACTTACCGGTGTTCACCGACAAGTCACCGATCAATTCAAACGCCGGCAAGGGGGCAAGCGTGAATTCTTCCGGTAAGTCGCGGGTCAACGTACGGCAAGCCAAGCCCGGCTTCCCATTGATCATCATGGCGCACGAGCCGCAAATCCCAGCTCGGCACACGAAGTCAAACTGCAAGGACGGATCTTGATGGTCGCGCAATTCATTGAGCGCGATAAAGAGCGTCATCGAGTCAGACTCTTCCAATTCGAACGTTTGCATATGCGGCACGCTTTCAGGATCCTGCGGGTTGAAACGCAGAATGCTGATTTTGAGCATACGGTGCTTCTTAGCGGGCTGCTGAGCACCCTGTTCAGGGGTCTTGGTTTGTTTGTTATCAGCCATTTTCAGGGTCACATCCATTAATCGTTCAGGGGTTCATCAATGCGTTCGTTCTTGCCCTTCAAGCGCTTCGGCAAGAGGTGTTCATAGGGCATGAGCGCATCCTGAATCTGCCAACGGTCCTTACCTTCGGCTTCCATCTTCTGACGGATGGCATCCACTTCGGCTTGGCGCTTAGCGGATTCGGGGTTTTCGATGTAGTTCTTGACCCCATAGCCACGGAAGCCAGGGGGCAATTCCATCTTGCTAATGTCGAGATCCTGGTACGTGATGGTCGGCAACGTATCGCCTTCCTTCCACGTGCACAGCGTACGGTTGAGCCAATCCACGTCGTTACGAACCGGGAAGTCTTCACGGAAGTGAGCCCCACGGGATTCCTTACGGTTGGAGGCACCGTTGGCCATACAGAGGGCCACACGAAGCATGCGGCGCGTACGCAAGGCATAGATGAGTTCGGGGTTCGGACCCACCACGTCCTTCACAGGAATATTGAAGGAGCGCTTGTAGAGATCTTCCAATTCGCTCACTGCATCTTCCATGTCCTTACCACGACGGAAGATACCGATCTTGCTCGTCATGATGTCCTGCATGCGGGTACGGATCGCCACGGCGTCTTCCTGACCCTTGTTATGCGTAAAGCCCTTGATTTCGTCTTCGACCTTGGCCACGGCTTCGTAAATTAACGAAGTGGGGATGTCGATACCGTTATCCGGGTCTTCACAGAAGTCGGCGATGTATTCGCCCACGATCATGCCAGCGACCACGGTTTCAGCCACGGAGTTGCCGCCCAAGCGGTTAAACCCGTGCATATCCCAGCAAGCGGCTTCGCCCGCTGCGAACAAGCCCTTCATCTGCGTGCTTTCGCCGCTGGGCTTCGTGCGCACACCACCCATGGTGTAGTGCTGGGCCGGACGCACCGGGATCCATTCCTTCGTGGGGTCAACACCCATGAAGTAGTGGCAGATTTCATAAACTTCACGGAGCTTATGCTTAATGTGGTGTTCGCCAAGGAGCGTGATATCCAACCAGATATGTTCACCGAAGCGGCTCGGAACGCCCTTGCCCTGGGCAATACGTTCTTCCATACGACGGGAAACCACGTCGCGGGAGGCCAATTCTTTCTTTTCCGGTTCCACGTCCGGCATGAAGCGGTGACCGTCAACGTCACGCAAGATCCCACCGTCACCACGGCAGCCTTCCGTCACCAAGATCCCAGCCGGGAAGATCCCCGTCGGGTGGAACTGAATAGCTTCCATGTTGGATAAGGGCGCGACACCCGTGCTCAACGCCAAGTCATAGGCGGAGCCGTCGCAAATCCAAGCGTTCGTCGTCACACGGAAGAGGCGACCTGCCCCACCCGTACAAATCGCGGTAGCCTTGGAGACATAGGCAAGTAATTCACCCGTGATCAAGTCACGAACCACAGCACCGAAGCAGCGCTTGCCGTCGTGAATCAAGGAAAGGGCTTCCACACGTTCAATGACCGGCACTTGTTCGGCGATCAAACGGTCGGACACGGCGTTCAACATGGCATGACCCGTACAGTCGGAGACATAGCACGTACGCCACTTCTTCGTCCCACCGAAGTCACGCTGGTTCATCAAACCGGCGGCTTCCTTACGTTCCGTAATCGTGACCTTTTCACCATTAATAATGACTTGGCGGTCACCCGGGGTGATACGCGACCAAGGCACACCCCAAGCGGCGAGTTCACGAACTGCCTTCGGAGCCGTGTTCACGAACATACGGGCTACTTCTTGGTCAGCGCCCCAGTCAGAACCACGTACGGTGTCACCAAAGTGAACGTCTTCGTTGTCGCCAGCGCCTTTAATCACATTACCTAAAGAGGCCTGCATACCGCCCTGAGCGGCTTTAGAGTGACTACGCTTGGGCGGAACCAGCGAAAGAACGATCGCATCATGACCGCGGTGCTTTGCTGCCACGGCCGTACGAAGACCGGCTAAACCGCCACCGATGACGAGAACGTCGGTGTAGATAATTTTCATTCCTATGATCTCCTAAAGATCGCAACTGTGTAGCACTGTGCCAGAGGGAATTCCCTCCAATCAGCAGTGCGGGGTCAACGTCAGTAATAATCATCATCACCCTATCAAAGGCGTGACGAAAAGCGTCATGGTCACCAACAAAATTCACTGCACAGCTTCAATAAATTTCGTTGTCACAGAGGGGAAGTGCTCAAAAGTCACATCGTTGACCACCGATTTTCTCGGTGCCCTCAGGGCAATCACACCGCTTGGTTCGTCCAGTTATACGTAAGATTACGCATAACACTTGGACTGAGCCGCTTGTACGAAGTTAGTGTTCGAACTAGGTACTTCGCACTAAGTAGCCTCAGTTTAATCAATTCAAACCCTTTTTTTCACTCGGGATATCCCTATAGAGCATCGCTTGAGCGCTTGCTGGCCAAGCCTTTCACTTCGTTGCAAATCAGGCGTATAGCGCATTTATTGGCGTTTTAAGAAAGGGAAAACCTTGATTCAGATTAACTAATAAAGTCGTAAAAATCTAAGCTGCCTACACCAAAATACCCCCTCATGAGTAATTGACAACCCTAGGGTGGTACGTTCCATTTCAGTGAAACCACCGTGAAGCTCCTACTTCATCCATACGTACACATACGTAGGATTATTTGTCTAGATGGTGATTTTTTAAGGAATTTGGACAAATTTCATTTGTTCTATCGGTCATTGTCTATTGAGCCATCTTTCTTGATAGAATATTCTTTATCGACCAAAGGGAGAGTATCCATGTCCATCGTTATTAATACGCCTAAGGCTCCTGCCGCGATTGGCCCCTATAGTCAGGCCATCGAAGCCGGCGGCTTTCTCTACACGTCGGGCCAATTAGGGCTCGATCCGGCCACGGGTCTTTTAAAAGAGGGCTTTGACGCACAGTGCGAACAAGTTTTCAAGAATTTAGAGGCGGTCTTAACGGAAGCCGAGCTCTCGTTTTCTAACGTCATTAAGGTCACGGTCTTTTTAACGGACTTGAACCACTTCAAGACGGTGAACGAGACCATGGTGCGCCTCTTTACTAAAAACCCACCCGCACGCAGCTGCGTCGAAGTGAGCGCCTTACCCAAAGGGGGCTTAGTCGAGGTGGAACTCGTAGCCCACCGAGGCTAAGACTCCGCCCCGAAGAGACCGAGTTCACCTATGGCTCAAGAGCGTTGTACCCCGAGTCCCAAAGCAAAAGCCCCGACGTTGAAAGAACGTCTGGCTAAGCTCGGGCTCGTCCATGACTGGGACTTTGCGCTGCATTTACCCCTGCGCTACGAAGATCTCACGGCGATTACGCCCTTTGCCGAGCTCCAATTAGGACGCTTACAGCAAACGGCGGGCACCGTTGTGAGCGCGTCCACCGTGCGCACGCAGCGCGGTGAACAGTTAGTGGCGCTCGTTGAAGATGAAGACGGTCACCGCGTTAAACTCCGATTCATCCACTTTTTCCCCAGCGTTAAAGCCCTCCTTCGTGTGGGGCAAGTTGTGCGCTTTCATGGGGAACCCCGTATGGCCTTTGGTGGGGGCCTGGAGTTCATCCACCCGAAATTGCAAACGGGAACGGCGGCCCTCAAACCCTTAGCGTCGACCTTGACCCCCGTTTACCCCGCTGGCGAAGGCATTCGTCAGACGTCCTTGAGAAAACGCATTCAAGAGGCGTTAGCGACCTTGGATTTAACGGATCCGTTGCCTGAGACCATGCGCTCTAGCCTCAAGCTTCCCAGCTTGAAAGCGGCGTTAACGGAACTCCATACGCCGCCCGCGGGAGCGAATCCTGTGGCGCTCGATGAACGAACGACGCCCGCGTGGCATCGCCTCATCTTTGATGAACTCTTGGCGCAACAAATTACCTTACAAGGCGTACGCGTGCGCACGAAGCGCTATCACGCGAAACCCTTGAGTGAAAAGAATTCATTGACGACGCCTTTTTTGAAGGCCCTGCCCTTTGCGCTCACCGGGGCGCAGCAACGCGTCTGGAGAGAAATCAGTGCGGACTTGGCGCTCACCGCCCCCATGAACCGATTGGTCCAAGGGGATGTGGGGAGTGGCAAAACCGTGATTGCCGCTTTGGCTGCGTTACGTGCCGTGGAAAATGGCTATCAAGCGGCGTTGATGGCGCCTACGGAAATTCTGGCCGAACAGCATTTCAAGAAATTGAAGGCTTGGTTTGAGCCTTTGGGGTTGACCGTCGTGTGGTTGTCAGGAAGTTTAAAAGCGAAGGCGAAACGCGAAGCGTTAGAGAAAGTCGCCAAGGGTGACGCGCATGTTGCCGTGGGGACCCATGCGCTCATTCAAGCCAACGTGGACTTTAAAGCCTTGGGCACCGCCATCGTTGACGAACAGCATCGCTTTGGGGTGGCACAGCGCTTGAGCTTACGCACGGTGCGCGACGGGGAAACCTTGATGCCGCATTTATTAATGCTCTCGGCTACCCCCATTCCACGCACGCTCGCGATGAGTTACTTAGCGGACTTGGATGTTTCCGTCATTGACGAGTTGCCCCCGGGCCGCAGCCCCATTGTGACGAAGCTCGTCAAGCTTGATCGCAAAGACGCCTTGATTGAGCTGGTGCACCAAGAAGTGAACGCCGGGCGCCAAGTCTATTGGGTCTGCCCCTTGGTGGAAGAAAGTGAAAAGCTCGATCTGACGCCCGC
>JAHHRF010000065.1 GCA_020025955.1 Sutterella sp. | reverse complement strand
TGGCATGAAGTCGGCCTTCTCGGCGGGCTTAGGCCTGAAGCGTAGCTTCTAAAACTCGAAGCCTGTAATTGGGTAGAGCGCTCAGCGGAAGATAGGCCCGTTGGGAGCTCTTTTTTATTTGACGAAAGAAAAAGACCGCCCCTTGTCTAAAAGGAACGGTCTTCTTGGGGCTTAGAGCTGATTTAAGGGCCAACGGGGTTTCACCGCAAAGCCATCACGCTCGGTGAGTTGAGCGCGTTCTTCCTCGCTCATACGCTTGAAGCGCTCGAGCCCGGCCACTGCAATCATGGCGCCGTTGTCGGTACAAAGACGCATCGGGGGATAGAAGATCGTGCCCCCACGGCGATTGACTTCGTACGTTAAACGGGCACGCAACTGCTTGTTAGCAGACACGCCCCCGGCGACCACGACGTTTTTGAGTTTCGTCATTTTCATGGCACGCACGAGTTTGGCGGCGAGCACGTCCACTAAGGCGTCCACAAAGCCACGGGCTAAATCTTGACGGAAATGTTCGTCGTTGGGATCTTCTGCTGACTTCACCGCCGTTAAGACCGAGGTTTTTAAGCCCGAGAAACTCATGTCAAGTGTCGGGGCATGGAGCATCGGGCGCGCTAATTCAATGGCGCCGCGTTTTCCTTTTTCAGCCAAGGCGGAGACCGCTGGACCCCCAGGGTAGGGAAGGCCCAAAAGCTGCGCGGTTTTATCAAACGCTTCGCCTGCTGCGTCGTCCAAGGTTTGCCCCAGCATTTCGTATTGGCCAAAGGCGTCAACACGCATGAACTGGGTGTGGCCGCCCGACACGAGTAAAGCAATAAACGGAAATTCAGGTGCCGGATCGGCCAAGCAAGGCGCTAAGAGGTGGCCTTCTAAATGGTGTACGCCAATGACGGGAATATCTAACGCCCACCCAATGGCGTGCGCAATCCCGGCCCCAACGAGGAGCGCCCCCGCTAAGCCCGGTCCCTCGGTGACGGCAACGGCATCCAAGTCGTCACGGGTTTTGCCCGCTTTATGGAGCACTTCGTCCACTAAGGCAATGCCACGACGAATGTGGTCGCGACTCGCGAGTTCGGGAACAACACCGCCATAGGCGCGGTGCATGTCAATTTGGGAGTGGAGCGCGTCGGCTAAAAGCCCCGCCTCACTATCAATGAGGGCAACGCCTGTCTCATCGCAGGAAGATTCAATACCAAGCACTAACATAGTAGGGAGATTGTAGGCGTTAACGTCGGGGCTGTGTAAAAAATCCGCTTTTTAGTTTGATGTTTACCTCCCTTTTGTGTCAAAATGGCCGACTCTATGGCATCTTTGTATGCTTATGGTTCATACACCCGTTCTTGCCCCGGAACCGGAGCGTGGTGTTTTTGTGTTTTTTTCCGGGTCATCACAATAAACTGAGGTTGGGTTTAATGCCTACTATCCGCGTTAAAGAAAACGAGCCGTTTGAAGTTGCCATGCGTCGCTTTAAGCGCACCATCGAAAAGTCTGGTCTTCTCACCGAACTCCGTGCCCGCGAATTCTACGAAAAGCCGACGGCTGAACGTAAGCGCAAGAAGGCTGCCGCTGTTAAGCGTCACTACAAGCGCATCCGTAGCATGATGCTCCCCAAGAAGCTCTACTAATCTAGACTTTTTGGTTGGCGGACGGGAACGCCGCCCTAAATATTGGTTCCATTAAAAGGGGCCCTATCTGTGATGGGGCACCAAACCGAAGAATCTGCTTTTCCTCAAGGATGGTGATGATCAAGGAAAGAATCAGCGAAGACATGAAAGCGGCCATGCGTGCGCATGACGCGGCAACTCTGAGTACGATTCGTTTTCTCCTTGCCGCGATCAAGCAGCGTGAAGTCGATGACCGTATCGAAGCCAATGATGAGTTGGTGACGACGGTTGTGGCCAAAATGCTCAAGCAGCACCATGACTCGGTGGCCCAGTACCGACAGGCTGGTCGTGAAGACTTAGCCCAGAAGGAAGAGGCCGAAATCAAGATTCTGACGCGCTATATGCCGGAAATGCTTTCCGACGACGAGTTGACGACGTTAATTGACGCCGTGATCGCGGAGTTGGGTGTTAGCGGTATGGCGGCCATGGGTCGCGTAATGGCAGGCGTGAAAACGCGTGCTGCGGGCCGTGCCGATATGAGCAAAGTCAGTGCCTTGGTGAAAGCCCGTTTGTTGGCTTAACCGAATCAGGCTTCCCTGTTGTTCGCTAACGACACATAAAACCGCTTTCAGTTTCGGCTGGAAGCGGTTTTGTCGTATTGGGAAGCTCACCCTTAAACCCCCTGGGTATGGGATTGCTCTGCGTTTTTTTCTCCCCATGACAAAACGCCCTTGTCCCTTCTCGGAGAAGCCCGTTCTTCCCCTTTTTCTCCTCTTTTTGGCTCTCCACGCCTCGCGCGAGACGCCCAAAAGTTGCCTACAATAAGAGGTTCGATTTCAAGAGAAATTCTTGATTTCCGCCGTCTTTTCCATTCCTTTCTCTTTGAGGCCTTTATGATCCCCGAGGGTTTTATCACGCAATTGCTTGATCGTGCCGACATCGTCGATGTGATTGGGCGTGCTGTACCCTTGAAAAAGGCAGGGCGCAACTATCAGGCGTGCTGTCCGTTTCATAAAGAAAAGACCCCGAGCTTTTCAGTGAGCCCCGACAAGCAAATCTACAAATGCTTTGGTTGCGGGGCCGCGGGCAATGCCATCGGCTTTATTAAAGAGTACGAGGGCTTAGAGTTTCCGGACGCTGTGCGCCGTTTGGCGGGGATGTACCAAATGGTGGTCCCCGAGGACAACACGCCACGCCGTCGTGAAGCCCAACAGAAAGTTAAAACCCTCACGGAATACATGGATGATGCCGCGACCTTCTATCGCGGTGAGCTCTTGGGGACGCCCCGCGTCATGCAATATGTGCGCGACCGTCGTTTGACGGATGAAACCTGTGAGCGCTTCCGTTTGGGCTATTCCCCCGATGAGTGGCACGCCTTGCAGGCGGTCTTTGGGGAAAAGTATTCGGCCCCTGAACTCAAAGAGTGCGGTCTCGTAAACGAAAAGGGATCGCGCCGCTATGACGCCTATCGTGGGCGTTTGATGTTCCCGATTCGCAATCCCAAGGGTCAAGTGATTGGCTTTGGGGCACGCACCCTCAACGGCGACGAGCAACCCAAGTACCTCAACTCCCCTGAGACCTCGATCTACCACAAGGGTCGAGAGCTCTATGGCTTGTACGAAGGGCGTGATGCCATTCGTCACAAGGGGCGCGCCATTGTCTGCGAAGGCTATATGGACGTGATCCAGCTCTCGCAAGCAGGTTTCGAAGAGTCGGTGGCGGCCTTAGGTACATCGATTACGCCCGAGCACGTTCAAAAGCTTTTTAAGTTAAGTGACCGGGTGTACTTTAGTTTTGACGGGGACACGGCAGGGCGAAAAGCAGCCGTGCGTGCGCTCGAAGCCACCCTTCCCGTGATTACGGATACGCAAATGGCGGGCTTTATTTTGCTGCCCCCAGAGCACGATCCCGATAGCCTCATTAAAGAAAAAGGGGCGCCTGCCTTTGAAGAGGCCATCCAATCGTCGTTACGACTCACCACCTTCATGATGGAGTGTTTAACGCGAGATAAGGACCTCTCCTTTGCCGAAGAACGCGCCCAAGTGGTCGCGAATGGTAAGCCCTGGGCACGCGCTATGGCGAAAGCCCCCATTTTGCGTTTGAGCCTCATTAAGGCGATTGCCGAAGTGGCACGTCTTGAGCCCGATGCCATTGAACGCGAATACGGTTTAGCCCAAGCTTCGAGCGCGCAAGCGGTAGTCGCCTCTATGCGCCAGCGTCAGCGTGAGCGCTTTGGGGGCTTTACGCGCCCCAATGCCACGTTGGCACGCACGACGGTGGTGAAAGACCTGCGTCGTCGACTCCTTCAGTGCTTATTGGTCTACCCCCAGTTGTGCGAAGAGTTTGATGAGCGAATTCGCGAAACGTTTTTAACGAGCGAACACCCCTTGTCGTTAGCCATTAAAGAAGTCTGGCGAACGGCCCTCAACGAGCGGGGTCGTTTGGCGCGTGCGTCCGCGGCCACCGTTTTGCAGGCCCTGGAAGGGAGCGTTTACTTCACGGACTATGAAGTCCTCTTAAATGAAGAACTTCAAACGGAAACGACTCTCTCGGCTGCGCGCTTAGAACTCAAGAGCACGTTCTTAGAGCTCGAACTCGAACACGTTAAAGACCAAATCAAAACCTTGGTGGCCGCGCCTGTTTTGGATGCGGCGCAGTTTCAGCGCATGAATAAGCGTCGTCAAGATTTGATGACCTTGCTCGCGCAAAGTAAAACCGAAGAGTGTGATTTCCGCACGGCAGAAATCTCCCAGTCCCAGGTCACCAAAGAGCGTGAAACCAAACCCATGAAGCTCGACCGGAACCCCGCGGTGCGTGCGCTTCAGGAATACCTTTTACAAGGCGGTGCCGCTGGTGCTCGTCTGCGGGCGAACGATGAGGCCGCCCAAGAGGAGGCTCCCACGCCCGAGCCCACCCCGGAGCGTCCGCGTGACGTGATCCGCGCGGCGCTCTCCGTGGTTGAAAGCGCCAAGCCCCAACCCGTGAGTGCCCCGGCCGAAGACCCCTTTGAGTCCTTGACGACGGAACCCGATGCTGCATGGTCCGCCCCTGAAATGGATAGCGAAGCGTATTTAGCGACCTTGGATGGGTTAGACGATCAATTGCCCGATGACGCCTATGGCGCTTTAGCCGTGGATTGGGCTGACGACGTGGAAGTGGGGATGGAGCCCGACCTGTCGCTCTATGACGGCATTGACCGTTAAGACTCTAGCGAAAGGCTAAAGAACCAAAGAAAATAAAAGAAAACCAAACAAAAGGACGTCTCCCCTCGATGGGGGGACGTCCTTTTCCTCTCCACCTCCGTGGACTCGAGGTCACGGGGTGGAGGACTCGAAACGCCTAGGCTCGTGGCTTACTTCGGGCGCTTCGCAAAGTAGGTCCAGAGCACCGCGTCGACTTCTTGCACCTTGGGCTGCCCATCCTTCATGAGGGGCTCATCCAAGTCGTTTACGGCCGCAAAGCCCCACCAGCCTTCAAAGGGGATGGAGACGGTGAAGTTGCCGTTTTCGTCGGCGTTGACCACCTGCCAGTGGTAGTACGGATTTTCAATGGCGATGTCGTCCTTATTTAAGTACGTGATCGCCACATGCGCATTCGGCACGGGTTTGCCGTCTAACAACGCCTTCCCCGTAAAGCTCATCCCCGCCCAATTCCCAAAGGGACGGACATAGGGAAGGATTTCGGCTTTAAGCCCCAAGGGCGCTTCCCACCCGTCATCGGCGCCGTAAGCGGGCACATAGACTTTGGCGATCGACTGCATGAAGCGGTCTTCCGTGCCTTCCCAATAGGGTTCGGGCTCGACCACGAACTGGTAGACGCCAGGTCGCTTGATGTCAAAGGACGTGGTCCAGGCAGGCGCCCCAAAGGTGGTGGCGGGTTTGAGCGACGTCGTTAAGTCCGTCTTTTTCCCATCCATCGACACAAAGACCTGACGGGGTTTAGCCATGGTCATCCCCGAGCGCTCCATCGGGTGGGCAAAGGCGATTTCTAAATCCACCTTGGATTGGGCCTGATCCATCACCACAGGCTGCGACGGAATCACCATCCCGAAATGGGCTTGAGCAACGAGGCACCACGCCCCCAGTAAGGTCCCCAGTAACGTACGCTTCATTTTTTCTGAACTCCTTTTAGGGAAAAGACAAAGAGAGGAAGAGAGTGCCCTCAAGCTTACGGGGTTTTGGATGGATTTTCATACGACTTTAGAATTATTCATACGAATAAAAGGGACTGTCTCCGTTGGATAAAAAGAGCGGGCGCCCGTCTTTAGCCTCTAAATGGGAGTGAGGGGCGAAAAAACCCTAAACACATTGTTTATCAATGTAATATTTGTAAGAAATCGTAACAGTCTGACGCACTTTTTTCTTAAAAAGGCTGGGGTTACATCAAAGGAAGAAGACTAGGGCAGAGCGCTATAGCGCCTGTTTGCGGGGGACCGAGAACACATTTTTTGCGTAAAAAGACTTGACAACGCGTCCTAATCGCGTTCTAAGGGTTTGTGACTAGGGGAAGCGGTATTTCGGGCTGGATGTGGCAAAATTCTTTCGCTATGCACTGATTTTGCTTCCCCCCTGAGGGAGCTCAAAAAAATCACTCATGCGACGTGACGCGTGTTTTGCTGTGACGTTTTGTTCATGACGAATCGAGACATCAAAGCAAAGGACCGCGATGGGATCCTCCTCATTTTGTGTTGAGAAGAGGGTCACGCGACGTGTGTTTCATCGTCCTCAATCGAGGGGCATCGTTAGCCCGTTTTCTCCCCTCGTTTCAGTTTGAGGACGCTTCGTTGCCGTTGTTAAACGAAAGACGGTAACGCCCATTTTTGCCAAAGAGGTGCGTATGGCGGCAGACAAGAAAATTAAAACCCCGACGACGGAATCGACTCCTGAAGCCGAGACGACGTCATCGGTAAAAAAAGCCGCAACGCCCGCCAAACGCCGTAAGGCAGCCACGCGCTCAGACGAGGGGGCCAAGACGCCCCAGGCCGCCAAGACGGTTTCCCGAAAAAAGACGGGTAAGTCCAAGGAAGAGTCTGTGATCGAAGATAAGAGCCAACTCGATGGGGCCCAAGACGGCGCCCCGAGCGAAAGCGTGCCTGAAAAACCGAAAGCCAAACGCACCTCGGCTAAGGCTAAAGCCGTGAAAACCACCAAGGCGAAGAAAGCTGACGCGGAAACGGCCGAAAAAGCCCCCGCGAAGAAGCGCGCCACGAAGGCAAAGAAAGCCGAGAGTGACGACGCTCTCGACGCCCCGGTGAAAGCCGTGAAGGCGAAGAAAGCCACGAAGACCACCAAGGCTAAGGCCCTTAAAGTGGAAGCGGAAACGGCCGACGTGGTGGTCGCGGAAAAGCCGAAGCGCACCCGTAAAACGAAGAAGTCGGAAACCCCTGAGGTGGAAGCGGTAGAGAAGGCTGAGCTCGCAGAAAAGCCCACGAAGGCAAAGAAAGCGAAAAAGGCAGAAAAGGTTGAAGCGGAAGAAAAGCCCGCTAAGGCTGCAAAGGCCGCTAAGCCCAAGAAGCCCGCCAAGCCCAAGAAAGCCACCAAAGCGTCCAAGAAGGCTGACGTCTCCGTTGATGACGATGACGATTTAGCCGACTTTGACGATAACGGCGATGAGGAACTCATGGACGACGTCTTTGATGACGACGTGGATGAGTTTGATGACGTGCCCGATCTGGATGACGACGTTGACGCGGACGATGAACCGGAAGTCGAAGATGAGGCTGAGCCGGAACCCGCTAAGCGTGGTCCCAAGAAGCGTCGCTCGAAGGCCCGTGAAAAGCTCTTGAAGTATGGGGACGAAAAAGAAGAAACCAACGAAGAGCGTCGTAACAAACTCTATACCCTCATTCGTATGGGGAAAGAACGTGGTTACGTCACCTACGGGGAAATCAACGACAACTTGCCGAACAATTTGTCGGACGATGACGCCATCGAAAACATCGTCGGGGTCTTGGGCAGTTTAAACATTCAGGTGTTTGAACAAACCCCAGACGAAGACACCCTCCAGATGTTGGAAGGCGACGTGGTGGCCTCGGACGACGATGAAGACGCCGATGCCGAAGCCGCGCTCTCGAGCGTAGACGGGGAATTGGGCCGCACGACGGACCCGGTTCGCATCTACATGCGTGAGATGGGCTCCGTTGAACTCTTAAGCCGTCAGGGCGAAATTGAAATCAGTAAGCGTATTGAAGAAGGCTTAAAGCACATGGTCTTGGCGATTAGCCGTTGCCCGGTGACCGTGAAAGCTCTCTTGGAATATGCCGATGAGATTCGCGCCGGCACCATGAATATCGATGACATCATCGATGGGATTGTGGAAACGGACGACCAGGGTAGCGTCGTGGGTCAGACAGATGACGAAACCGATATGGGCGCCTCAGGCATGACCGCGGGTCAGTTAAAAGAACTCAAAGCCCATAGCTTGGAGATTCTTGAGCGCGTCAGTGTCCACTTCTTAGAACTTCGCCGTGTGATCGCCGAAGGGGGCTATCGTGATCCCCGCTTAACCCCGATTAAGGACGAAATTCAAAAAGAACTCTTAGCGATTCGCTTTACCGCCAAGACCGCGGACAAACTCTGCGACTTGTTGCGTAACGCCGTGGAACGCATTCGAGAACATCAAAAGGTGATGTATAACGAACTCGTTCGTCGCTTAGGGTTGAAGCGCGACCGCTTTATGGATCATTTCATGGAGCGTGGGTCGGATGACGCCTGGTTGGATGAATTGCGTGCCGCGTTACCGCAAAAAGAGCACGAACGCTTTGATCATGCCCGCCCGACGTTAAGCGAAGAACAACGTCACTTGCGTGAAGTGGAAGCCGAGTGCCACTCGAGCTTGGAAGAAATCTTTGATATCTACAAGCAGATGGCCACGGGTGAAGCTCAGGCGCGTGCTGCGAAGCGCGAAATGACGGAAGCCAACTTGCGTCTCGTGATTTCGATTGCGAAGAAGTACACCAACCGTGGGCTCCAGTTCTTGGACTTGATTCAGGAAGGCAATGTCGGCTTGATGAAGGCCGTGGACAAGTTTGAGTACCGACGTGGCTACAAGTTCTCGACCTATGCCACTTGGTGGATTCGTCAGGCCATCACCCGCTCGATTGCGGACCAGGCTCGTACGATTCGCATCCCGGTTCATATGATTGAAACCATTAACCGCATGAACCGTATTACGCGCCAGATCCTCCAAGAACGTGGGGAAGAGCCCGATAGTCGCGAATTGGCGGAATTGATGGAGTTGCCCGAAGACAAGATCCTCAAGATTATGAAGATCGCCAAGGAACCCATCTCCATGGAAACGCCGATCGGGGACGACGAGGATTCGCACTTAGGGGACTTCTTGGAAGATACCCAGACGACCTCGCCCTCGGAAGCCATCCAGAATACGAGCTTGTCGGATACGATTCGCCAAGTGTTGGATAGCTTGACCCCGCGTGAAGCCAAGGTGATTTACATGCGCTTCGGGATTGATATGCCGAGCGAACACACCTTGGAAGAGGTGGGTAAACAGTTTGACGTGACGCGTGAACGTATCCGTCAGATTGAAACCAAGGCGTTGCGTAAGCTGCGCCACCCGTCGCGTGCGGAAAAGCTCCGTAGCTTCTCGGAAGGTGATGGCAAGGATTAAGCC
>JAHHRF010000064.1 GCA_020025955.1 Sutterella sp. | reverse complement strand
GTCGCGCACTCACGCACTAAACGCTCATGAAGGGCACTCCCCTCGTGGCATTCATGGCGCCAACGCGAGAGCGCGGGTTGCACCACCTGCTGACGGTCTTTTGGCGTCAAGGGTTCCGTACGAAGGCGCTCTGCCACCGCACTAAAAGCCTCATGAACACTTGGCACATCGTGCTTTTTCGTTAAGGCTTCCATCGCCAAGACCCCCAACCCCGTCTGGGTGTTGATGACTTGGTAGGCGGCTTCGGGTGCGTACGCCAACCCCTTTTCCTCACGAACGAGTTTACGAAGGCGCTCCGTGGTGATGTCTCCTAAAAGCGCCAAGGCAATACGAAGTTTGGGACGGTCTTCGGTATCGGGCACATCGTAGTGCCACACCGCCGTCGTGTGCGATTTCCCGTAGGCGTCGCCGGGCACAAGAAGGGTCTCTTCTGCCCCCGCATTAAAGTGCTCAGACGTCTGAGGACCCGTCGGTGCGTCGACCGCCGTCACGTGAGGCAAGCCCCCAAAGGTGTTCCAAAGAAGGGGTTCGATCACGGTCTCGTCCACCGTGCCCGTCACCACCAGCGTGCGGGTGCCCTCACGACGGACTTTCTCAATCACCGATCGCAAACGCTCTACCCCTAAGCCTTTAAACTGCGCAAGGTTTAGGTTTTGGGTTTTGGGCGAGTCCCCAAAGAAAAATGCAGGGGCGGCGCCTTCCGCGCCATCCTCTACCGTCTTTAAGCGGTTTTGCTCTTGCGCGCGAAGCAAACTTTCCGTGCGCTGTAAGGAAGCCGGCGTAATCTGCGGATCCCAATAATGGGTGTAGAGCGCGGCCACGGCTTTTTCCACCGACTGGGTGGGACCCGAGACCGTAATAATGCTCGCCACTTCATTTAAGGTTTCCGTGACGCTCACGCCATAGAGCCCTAATTGCTCCATGAAGTCGCGTTGCGTGAGCGCCCCTAAACCCGCTTGACCCAGGGTCAACACCCCGTAGCGAAGCGCAGTGAGTTCAGCGTCATTGAGCGCACTCATGCCCCCTTCTAAAATCAAACTCATCGTGAGACGCCCGTCGTCCTCTTGAGGCGCCAAACGCTCAATGGTCCAACCATTGGGATAAACCGTGCGGGTACGCTTGGCCCCCAGGGGTGCGGGGAGCGTAGTGGCGGCGGGCAAGTCTCCGGTGGGTTCTGCGGGCGTTAAATAGGGAAAAGAAACGCTCAACGCGCTTTCCTTTTCGTCCGTTACGGTTTCCGACAAAATCGACTCGCCCCAAGCTTTGAGTTCTTCACTCGTGCGTGGGGTGGGAGAGGACAAGCCCAAACGCAATACCGGACCCGACAACGCTGCTTGCAGCATTTGGTTGACGTCGTCCACGGTAATCCCCGGCTCATCTTCGTTAAAGCGCTTTAAGTCCGCGACGGGATCGCTGTAGACCGAGTCGTTGGTGAGGCACTCCACAAAGCGAGCCGCCGCTTCACCCGCTTGCACACTCTTCATGTCTTGTTGGGCGGTTTCTAAGCCGAGACGCAAAAGCCCCTTGGCCCAATCGAGTTCGTCCTGCGTAATCCCAGCCGTTTGCAGACGTTTCCAGAGACGAAGCGCAATGTCGACACGCTCTTCTTCACTTTCCACGTCACCTTCCAACCCCAAGGTCACATGCGGGGTAAAGCCTTCTCGCCAATTGCATTCAAAGCTCGCCTCATTCCAGAGGTGCGGATAGGCTTCACGAAGGTCGTCTAAACGGCGTTCCACAATGGCGCGCGCCAAGGTGTTCATCACTTCTAACCGTTCTTGTCGGCGGTTGTCCGGCAAATGGCCGCTCGCAAAGAGGCTCGTTAACGTAAAGACACTTTGTGTGCCCGTGGATGTTTGCGCGAGCGCTTCAAACCCAGGCGCTGGCGCCTCCCCCCAATTCGTCACATAGGGAAGTTCTTCACTTTTGGGAAGCGTCCCAAAGGTGTCCGAGAGAAGTTCTTCAACGTTATCGAGCTTCGAGACATCGCCCGAAATCACTAAGACCATGCGTTCAGGCACGTACCAGGTCTTATAAAAGGCGCGCACGGCCTCGCCCGTTAAGGCGGAAATGGACTTTAACGTGCCGATGACGGGACGACTTAAGACGCTCTTGGGGTAGAGAAAGGTTAACCATTCATCGTCCAAGGTATCGTCTTGACTTTGATGGGCTTTACGTTCCGCCAAAATGACGTTACGTTCTCGAAGGATTTCTTCATCGGTCAACGTTAAACCTTGCGCCATATCGTGGAGCACCGTCACCGCCATCTTGAGTTTCTCAGGGGTGTTGTCGGGCAACTGTAAGGTGTAGACCGTTTCCGCAATGTCCGTATAGGCATTGGCGTCTTCCCCGAAGTCCATCCCTTCTTGCATAAAGAAGTCGATGAGTTCACCGGGTTTGAATTTCGACGAGCCATTAAAGGCCATGTGCTCTAAGAAGTGCGCCACGCCCCCATGGTCTTCCTCTTCCATCAAGGCGCCGGCCTGCACCACCAACCACACGTTTAAGCGTCCCTTGGGACGCGGGTGGTCAATCACGGCCGTGCGAAAGCCATTGGGTAAACGCAAAAAGCGCACACGCTCATCGGGCGTGATGTCGGAGCGCTCAAAGGGCCACCGACCGTCATACCACGAGGGACCCACCTCTAACGGCGTGAAATCAGGATCTGGATTGATGAAAGGGGTTGTCAAAGCCGTGCCTCAGAAAAAGCCAACGCGGGAAAAAAGGGAAAGGAAAAAAGGAATCTCTCATCATACGAAGTTTTCTCTGTCTTGAGGCGTGCGGGCACCCAAATTGCCCCAAAAATTTGGGCGTAATCGGTTTACCCCTAGTGTTGTGGGCCTAGAAAGACGGGGGATGGGGGTTGTTTCGTCGCCCAAATCGATATAATGAAGTCCATCTTCTTTTGCCCACCATCGCGAGCGCCTCATGGACATTCAAAAAGACAACCGCATGTATATGCAAATCGCCCTCTTAACGGCTCAGCGTAGTTACGCCCGTCGTTTAAAAGTGGGGTGTGTCATTGTGAAAAACCACTCCATCATCAGTTTTGGTTGGAATGGGATGCCCACGGGGTACGACAATGCGTGCGAAATGGAAGTTGATGGTCAGTGGGTGACGCGCCCTGAGGTGCAGCACGCTGAACTCAATGCCATTGCCAAGCTCGCTGAAAACGGGTATTCGAGCAAAGGGGCCTCCATCTTTATTTCGCATAGCCCCTGCATTCACTGTGCACTCTTAATTCAAAAGTGCGGGATTACCGACGTCTATTACCATTCGCTCTATCGTAGCGACGAAGGGCTGCGATTCTTGCAGAAAGCGGGCGTGCGCGTCACGGAAATTGCCGACGTGGACTTTCCGGTGCTTCCCACCGAACTCGACGATATTGGCGACGAGCCCACCAGTCAGTGCTGTTGCACGACGCAGGGCTAAGGCTTGAAAAGAGGCTCGCCCAAGAAAAACTGCCACCCAAACTCCCATCTGGGTGGCGGTTTTCGTTGTGGGGTAATCGTTTTTTACTCGAAACCCGGCGGCACAGCGCGGTCAAACGCTTCTTTGCGATCAATGACTTGTCGGAGCGTTGCATCCACCCGATCAATTTCTTCACGAATCGCCATCAAGGTGTCTTCTTCCGCTTCAATCTCTTCGCAATAAAGGAGTTCCCCTTCTAATTGATTGCGTGTGTTGGCGAGCGACTCCATCGCTTGCTCAAAGTCGAGCAGCGTTAACGCGTCCATCGGGGCGTCTAAGACACGCATCGGAGGACGAGCCCCTTGTTTAGCGTGCGCAGCTAAGGCGGCTTCGAGTTCCGCAGCGGGCCCAGCGGTACGCGCCCCGGAAGCGGTGACAGGGGACACCGTGTCGTAGAAGCTCACGTCAGGGACCGCAAACTGCACATCCTGATGCATGGGCGGTTCGCCATGCAATTCATGAAAGAGTTGATTGGGAATCGAGGCGGTGTCGCGCTCGGGCGCCTTGGGAAGAGCAACTTCCTCAACGGAGTCGCCACCTAAAGAAAGGGTCATGTGCCCCAAACGCACGGGACCGTCGTTGGCAGAAAGCGTTAACGTTTCGCCCGTTTCTTCATTTTTCAAAATCACGGAGCCCGAAGGCAGGATTACGCTGTAGCGCGCCATATGCGTCCCTTGTGGTGAGGATAAAGAGAATGTCCGTCCATTTTATCGGATTCTGATGTGTGCTCCAGTGGGCAGTGGGGTGTCAACGGGGGTTGGGGGGCTTTCGTCCACCTGGTCCCCTTTTTCGTCTTTCTCCCCAAAAATCTGTTGCCTTTTTCACCAAATAAAGGAAATCAAAAAGCGAGATAGCTTTGCGCAATCAGCTGGGGCAGTTGGGATTGAAGTGAACAAAAAACAACGCACCGCTGTCATGAATCAATTCGGCCCTGCATTAGATTGCCAAGCGAAGAGCGGAAAATCGGTTTTCAAAGCCACCAATTTAAACCTCAGAATCCCCTCGCTTCCCCTTCCTCCGAAAGGTGAAAATCAACAAAAACTAGAATTCTCCCAAAGCAGTAGAGGCTACCCCTTTGGGGTCAAACCGGGTTTTTTGGACCAAATTTCGCCCTTTGACGCCGATCAAAAGGACGATCAATCCCGAGTAAACGACTCGGAAAAGTGGGCGTATCGTTCGAATCACAGTCCATTCGCGTGAGGGGCCTTTACACAAAACCCCCACGACGACGGCCTGCCCTCTTTTTCTAACTGACCCCGCTAGTGAAGACCGTTTCTTGACATGACCACGACTGGTCGTCGCTGAGCGAAGGGAGATTCCATGTTTGACATTCACTTCTTTTTAGGGCTCGCCCCCTTAGTGGCTTTGATAGTCCTCATCGTGGGACTGAAGCTGCCCGTCTGGAAAGCGGTCTTAGTCACCTTAGCCCTGGTTTTAGGGATTAGCTACTGGGGCTATGACGTAAGCGCCCAGACACTCGGGATGAGTGTGGCCTATGGGGCCTTAAAGGGCTTTTGGCCCATCACCATCGTGATTTTCGGTGCGATCTATAGCTACAACATCATGCTCAAGAGCGGTGCCATTGCCTCCATTCGCGGGCTCTTGAGTTCAGTGAGCGACGACCAACGCTTCCTTGTTTTGCTCATTAGCTGGTGCTTTGGTGGGTTCTTGGAAGCCGCTGCCGGCTTTGCCACGGCCGTGGCTATCCCACTGGGGATTTTGATGGCCTTAGGCTTTAACCCCATTCGTGCGGCGATTGCCACTTTGGTGGCCGACACCGTGGCCACCACCTTTGGGGCCGTCGGGATTCCCTTGGTCATCATGAGTGACCAGTTGGGGCTCCCTGCAACGGGCCTCACAGGCTTGAGTTCGCTCGCCATCCTGCAGCTGGGCGTGATGGATCTCATCATTCCTTTCGTGATGGTGATGATTGTGGGCGGCGGCGTCAAAGCCCTCAAAGGCATGGTGGGCTTGACGCTCATCACGGGCATTGCCACCTTTATCCCCCAATGGATCATTGCGGTTTTCTTGGGGCCAGAACTCACCGCCTTTGGTGGGGCGATGGTAAGTCTCGCCGTGTTCTTATGGTTGGTGAAGCGCCGTAAGGTGGACACGCCGGACGAATACCGCGTCACGGTGCCCGTGCAAACGCAAACCCGCACGACGGGGGAAATTCTGCGCGCCACCTCCATCTACGCCTTGATTTTCCTCTTTATTCTCGTGAGTTCCCCCTTATTCCCCGCGGTGCAGCAAACGCTCAATACCGTATCGACCACCGTGCCCTTTGACTTAGGGATGGGGACGGTGTTGACGGCCAAAATCAATTGGATTGCGACGCCTGGCGTACTCATTTTGTTCGCGACGGTTTTAGGGGGCGTCCTCTTTCAAAAGGTGGGTATCAAAACCTTTGTGGTCACCGTCTTTGAAACGATTAAGCAACTGTGGGCAGCGGGGCTCGCGATTTCCGTGATTGTCGCCATGGCTACCATCATGGACCGCGCAGGCCTCATTAGCACCGTCGCTGAACCCTTGTTAGCCGTCACGGGCGCCGGTTACCCCTTCGTGGTGCCGTGGATTGGCGCCTTAGGGACCTTTGTGACGGGCTCGGTCACGAACGCCAACATCCTCTTTGGCTCCTTACAAGTCCATGCCGCCGAAGCCCTCTCCTTGAACCCCTTGTGGTTAGCCGCAGGGAGCGCTGCGGGAGCGACCGCCACCAAGATGATTGCCCCGCAAAGTATCACGATTGCGGTGAGTTCCGCAGGCCTCATTGGGATGGACGCCACCCTAATGAAGGGCACGATCAAGTGGGCACTCCTCTACCTGGTGATCCTCACGGTGATTGTGGGACTGGGTGCCGCCTGGTTTCACTTGAGTTAAGCCCGAGATTTAAATCCGTAACCGGTGGGGAAAGCCCCCTTTCCCTACCCGTTTGACCCCTTTTCCTTTTCGTGTGAAGAAAGGAGATCCTTATGCATATCAATTTCTTTTCCACCTGTATTGGTGATGCCATGCGCGCCAAAAGCGCAGAAAACGCGGTGCTTCTCTTAGAAAAGTTAGGCTGCACCGTGCACTACCCCGAACGCCAAACGTGCTGTGGGCAACCCGCCTTAAATAGTGGCTACATCAATGCCGCCATCCCGGGGATTAAAGCCAACATCGTGGCCATGGAAGAAAACGACTACCCGATTGTGAGCCCGGCGGGGTCGTGCACTTACACCATGATGAATTACGCCAACTATTTGATTGGGGAACCCGACTGGCAAGAACGTGCCCGTCGCATGGCGCGTCGTATCTCGGACTTAACCACCTTCATTGTGAATACCTTGGGCGTGGTGGACGTAGGCGCCCGACTGGAAGGGCGGGCCGTCTACCACCCCTCTTGTTCGCTTTCTCGCAAATTAGGCGTCACCACGGAGCCGTTGGAGCTGTTGAAGCACGTCAAGGGGTTAGAGCTCATGGACTTTCCCGGGCAAACCACGTGCTGCGGCTTTGGCGGCACCTTTGCCACGAAGATGGCGGAAATCTCAGGAGCCCTTGTGTCAGAAAAGGTCGACAACATGATGACCGTCAAGCCCGACTACCTGATTGGGGCAGACTCCAGTTGCCTCCTTAACCTTGGGGGCCGTATGCACCGAGAAGGTCACCCCGTGCGCGTCATGCACATTGCTGACGTGTTGATGAGCGTTTGATCCCGTCAGCTCAGCCCTGACACGCAAGGAGATTCGTATGAATACCCACAAAACGATTGCCATTAAGCAACTCGACAACCCCAACTTAATTACCAATGCCACCCCCTTTCATGACCGTGCTCAGCGTCAAGTGGACGACGCCGTGATGCGCAAAGCTGTCGCGAAAGCGCAAGACTTAATTGGGGGAAATCGCGCCCGCATCATGGCCGAACTCGAAGACCCAGAAGGGTGGCGAGACCGCGCCATGCAGATTCGCAACTATGTTTTAGAAAACTTAGATGCCCTCCTCTACCAGTTAACAGAAAACGTGACCCGTAATGGTGGGCATGTCTTTTTTGCGAAAACCAAAGAAGAAGCCACCCAATATATCCTTTCGGTATGCCAAGCCAAGAACGCCAAAAAGGTCGTGAAGTCCAAATCCATGGTGACGGAAGAAATCGGCATGAACCATGCCTTGGAAGCCCAAGGGATTGAAGTGCTCGAGACCGACCTCGGGGAATACATTTTGCAAGTCGCGCACGACAAACCCAGTCACGTGGTGGTGCCCGCCATTCACAAGGACCGTGTGCAGATCCGTGAAGCCTTAAATAAGGAAATTGGCTATGACGGGCCCGATACGCCCGAAGAGATGACCCGCTACGTGCGTGAGTACCTGCGTCCCTCCTTTTTGGATGCCGACGTTGGGGTCACGGGCTGCAACTTTGCCGTAGCCGAAACGGGTTCCATTTGCTTGGTCACCAATGAGGGGAATGCCCGCATGGTGACGACGCTGCCCAAAACGCATATTGCCGTGATGGGGATGGAACGTATTGCCCCCACGTTTGAAGATGTGGATGTGTTGATTACGATGTTGGCGCGCTCTGCCGTGGGCGCACGCTTGACGGGCTACAACACGTGGCTCACGGGGCCGCGAGAAGCCCATCAAGTGGATGGCCCCGAGGACTTTCACTTGGTGATTTTAGATAACGGGCGCTCGGACATTCTGGGCTCCGCCTTTAAAGAAATTCTGCGCTGCATTCGCTGTGGGGCCTGCATGAATACGTGTCCGTGTTACCGCGAAATCGGGGGGCATGGCTACGGGTCGATCTATCCGGGTCCTTTGGGCGTGGTGTTAACGCCTTTATTAGGGGGCTATGAAAAGCATAAAGACCTCCCTTACGTGTGCACCCTTTGTACGGCCTGCGACAGTGTGTGTCCGGTGAAGATTCCGCTCTCAAAACTCATCCTCAAACACCGCCAAGCGGAAGTGGATTTGGGGTTGCGTCCCGCGGCAGAACGGTGGGCCACGGAATTCTTCGGCTACGTCAATGGTCACCCTGGTCTCTGGGACAAAGCCGTCAAGGTGGGGGCGGTGGCCGCCACCTTCCCCAAAGAAGGGAAAGTCCCCTTTGCGCCCGGCCCCATCGGGAAGTGGACCGAAAAGCGCGACGTCCCCGTCTCCGATGGCGAGGCCTTCCGCGTTTGGTTTAAAACCCACCAAGCTCAATTAAAGACGGCCAAGGAGTAACTCATCATGATGAATCGCGATGCTTTTTTAACGGAATTAGCCCAGAAAATGGGGCACAAAACCTTCCGAACCCAGCCGGCCCCCGCGCCCGTGCCCGTGAATAACTACGCCTCCACCCGCTTTGCGGATAAAACGCCCGAGGAATTAGAAGCCCTCTTTATTGAAGCGGCTACGAAAACGATGTTGGCGAAGGTCACGACGTGTTCTGAGACCGAGGTCGCCCAAACCGTGCTCGACCTGGTCAAAGGGTATGGTGAGCCAGTGCTTCTCTCTCAAGACGATCGGCTCGAGACCCTTGGGATTAATGGCGCCATCCGTGAGGGGGCGCAACACGTCATGACGTGGAATGAGAAAACGCCCGAAGCGAGTCGCACCTTTGCCGCCGGCGCTAAAGTCTCTGTCGTCTATGGGGAGTATGGGATTGCTGACTGCGGCTTTATTGTGCTCTTTGCCCGCGAGCACCTGGGGCGCAGTGTGTCACTGTTACCCGAAAACTCCATCGTGGTGCTTCGTCGCAGTACGCTCTTACCCCGTGTGGCGCAATTAGCGAAGTTACTCGACAAAAAAGCCCAAGCGGGTGAGCGCATGCCCTCGGTGATTAACTTGATTGGGGGACCGTCCTCAACGGCAGACATTGAGCTCATCAAGGTGGTCGGGGTCCACGG
>JAHHRF010000063.1 GCA_020025955.1 Sutterella sp. | reverse complement strand
ACAAGCCGTTTTATCACAAAGGATGCCGTCACCAACAGTGCCACCAAAAAAGTACCTAAAAATAGCGTTCTCATTGTTTCTCGCGTTGGTGTCGGTAAAGTCGCTCTTGCTACTGATGATTTATACACTAGCCAAGATTTTACGAATGTCATTAATCCAAACTGTAGCCCTGTATTCTTAAGTTACTCACTTTCTAAGCTGATGAAAGCCAAGGCAAAAGCAGTTCAAGGAACAGCAATCAAGGGTATTCCTTCAGAAGAAATCAAAAATTATTTGATTTCCATACCAGTACCAGAAGAGCAAGAGAAAATTGCATCCTTTTTTAGCACTCTTGACGAAAAAATCTCCCTCAATGAGCGAAAGCTTCAGGCGATGGAGACGTTGAAGAAGGGGATGCTTCAGAAGATCTTCAGTCAAGAGATTCGGTTTAAGGATGACAATGGTAAAGATTTTTCACGCTGGTCCAACCATCTATTAAAAGATCTTAGCGCCCAAATATATGGAGGAGGCACCCCTTCAAAGAAAGAAGCCGCATATTGGAATGGAGTCTTACCTTGGATTTCCTCCTCTGACGTTACCGAAGAGAGCATTCACAAAATCAAGATTACACGCTTCATCTCCGAAGAAGCAGTATTGAAGAGCTCAACAAAGAAAGTTTCCAAAAACAGTGTACTGATTGTTACACGCGTTGGGGTTGGAAAAGTAGCCGTTGCCTGTGAAGATTTATACACCAGTCAAGACTTCACAAATATCATCGAACCAAAATGCGACCCTTTTTATCTAGCACACTATCTTTCAGTTTTCATGAAACAAAAAGCACATGAAGTCCAAGGAACTTCAATCAAAGGCATCCCTTCTGAAGAAATTAAAAATTATTCAATCCAAACTCCAGACAAAAAGGAACAGAAAAAAATTTCAACCTTCTTGACAAAATTAGATGTCAAAATTGATTTATTAAAAAACAAAAACATTACATTTAAGAATCTTAAAAAAGCCTTCATGCAACAAATGTTCGTCTAAGGACCATTTATGACCGACGTTGGATACGTATACATCCTCACTAACGATAGTTTTCGTGAGGACTGGGTAAAAATCGGGAAAAGTTCTCGCCCTGTCAATGTCCGCTCCAAAGAGCTGGATAACACGGCGGTTCCTCTGCCCTTTAACATCTACGCTACGATCGAAACCAAAAAATATTCACAAGTGGAAAAATTGGTCCATAAGACGATTGACCGCTTGACGGACCTTCGCATCCGTCAAAATCGTGAATTCTTTAACGTAGCTCCCGAAATTGCTTTAGACATCTTCCGGGATATTGCGACCACGATTGATGATGCGAAAGTTGTGCTTTACAAAAACAACAAACCCATCGTTGAGCCGGTTACTCCGCCTATCACCCCGCCGCCACCGAATCCGTCGCGTCGTTCGCGATTTAAGTTCTACATGATTGGTTTGCGCCCTGGTGACGAAGTGGTATTCATCCCCACGAATCAAGCAGTCCGTATTGCAAGTGACACCCAGATTGAGGCGCCCAACGGTCGACTTTATACACTTTCTGCCTACGCGCATGACTTCATGCCTGAGAAACTTCAAAACACCTCTGGCTCTTACCAGGGGCCGCTGTATTTCTCCTACAAGGGGAAGAATTTAGTGGAATTACGTCGCGAGGCAGAAGAAAACCTCGACCAAGGTTGACGCTAAAAATTTCGAAAACAAGGGAAGTTCATGGCAACACTTGAAGCCAAAATGGAAGAGGAGCTGATTAACCAGCTCACCCTCGGTGTCTCTCAGTGGACGTATCGACCGGATATCACCACGGAAGAGGCACTTTGGGAAAACGTGCGCAAAAAGCTCAATCAAAACAATCTCGATCGTCTCGATGGGCACCCATTGACGGATGCGGAGATGCTCCAGATTAAGCACTTCTTGCTTGATCAAGCAGCGAGCACCTATAAGGCAGCACGTTGGCTCTCCGGCGAACACCAAGTCGCCCAAATTCCCTTGATGCGAGAAGACGCCAGCTTAGGCACCATTAGCCTCATTGCGATCAATAGTCGCGAAGTGGCCGGGGGTGGCTCGACCTACGAAATCATCAACCAGTATCAAGCGACGAAAGCCGATGGCACGGAACGAAACCGTCGCTTTGATGTGACGTTGCTCATCAATGGCTTGCCCCTCATTCACATTGAGCTCAAAAACGAAGACCATAGCTACATGGATGCATTCCGTCAGATTCGCAAATACTGCGAAGAAGGGAAGTTCCGTGGGCTGATGGGCTTAGTGCAGATGTTCGTTGTGAGTAACGGCGCCGAGACCCGTTACATCGCCGCCAACAACCATGGCGACATGAACGAGAAGTTCTTGACGCGTTGGGTGGATGAGAGCAATGAACCGGTTGAACACTTCCTCTCTTTTGCGAAGGCGGCCCTTAACATTCCCGCGGCTCACTTGATGGTTGGGAAGTATTCGGTATTAGATAACGACCGCAAGAAAGTTATCCTGCTTCGTCCTTATCAAATCCACGCCATTGAAGCGATCCGTAAAGCCTCGCGTGAACGTGAATCGGGCTTCGTGTGGCACACGACCGGTTCAGGCAAGACCTTAACGTCTTACACGGTCACGAAGAACCTCTTGGATATCCCGTCGACCGACAAAGCCATCTTCCTCGTTGACCGAAAGGATTTGGACCAGCAGACCGCGTCCTCTTTCTTATCCTACGGGGACAGTGACGACGTTGATATTCGCAACACCGACAACACCTCCGACTTAGAGCGTAAGCTCCAGAGTCGAGATCGTTGCGCGATCGTAACGACGATTCAGAAGTTACAAAACATCATCCGTCGTTGTACGGAGTCGCCTACGCCACACTACGAAAAGCTCAAAGCTCAGATTTCCAAGAAGACCATTGCCTTCGTGGTGGACGAATGCCACCGTGCTGTGACGCCCGAAAGCAAACGCACCCTTGAAAGCTTCTTTGAGCGAAGCCTCTGGTACGGCTTCACGGGCACACCCATCTTCGAAGAAAACAAGCGTGAGCAAAAGGGGAACTTAGCCCGCACAACGGCGGGGATGTATAACCCCAAGGCACCTGAACGCGCTTGTTTGCATGCCTACACCATTAAAGAAGCCATTGGAGATGGGGCGGTCTTAGGCTTTAAGATCCAAGGGCTTGGCTTTGAACGTAGCACCCTTGAGGATTTGGCCACGCAGCTTGAGCTCTACAGTGAAGATGAACTTGAAGACATCCCCAATCTTGAATTAGAACGCCAGGTCGTTAAGACTTTTGCGAAAAAGACGGGTACGAGCCTCTATGACGATCCGCGCCATCGCCAGGACGTAATTAAGTACATCACCAATCGTTGTGCTGCTCGATTGCGCCTCAACGCCCCCACGGGCGAAGCCTTTGAAGGGCTTTTAACGGTTGGGTCGATTGCGATTGCTCAGCAGTACTACAAAGAATTTAAAGACTTTAAAGCGCGTGGCGAAGTCTCGGAAAAGATTCGTCAGTTGTTACCGGACTTCCCCAAGGTGGCCATTACCTATACGGTCGGCGAAAACGAAGATGGCGCCATGGCTAACCAAGCTGAAATGCGTCAGTCGCTTGAAGACTACAACGCCATGTTTGGTACCTCTTGGGACTTGTCGACGCTGGATGCCTACAACACGGACCTCAACGACCGTCTGGCCCGCAAGAAAGACAAATACAAGTCGCGCGAAGAGCAACTGGACCTTGTAATTGTGGTGGACCGTTTGTTAACCGGGTTTGATGCGCCGGCGCTCTCGACGATCTTCTTAGATCGTCCGCCGATGAAGCCTCACCACCTGATTCAAGCGTTCTCGCGCACGAATCGCATCTTTACGCCTGAGAAGCGCTATGGCCACATTGTGACCATGCAAACGCCTGAGCGTTTCAGCGAAGAGATTGAAGCCGCGTTGCGCCTCTACACGAATGGAGGTTTAGCCGACGTTCAAGCGCCGGAATGGGACGAAACGGCTCGCAAGTTTATGGATGCCGTGCAGAGCTTTAACGCAATTGCGCCCACAGAAGAAGCCGTTGAGACGATTGTCAAAAACAACAACCTTTCTGAACTCTTAGCGTACGCCAAAGCGTTCCAAGCAGTGGACCGTGGGTTCAGTGAACTTCAGGTGTATGACGAATACGATGAAGAATCTTTGCCTGGTGCGTTTAACTTCGATCGTGAACGCTTCGAAGCGTTGAGTGAACGTTATCCCAACGTCATCGAGCAGATTAAAAACCATCCCGACTTCAAGGAAAAGACGCCCGAAGCAGACCCCGTCAAAATTGACGTTGAGTATGAGCTGGAATCGATCAAGCGTATCGAAGTCAACTACCGCTATTTGGTGGGGCTCATCCAGGCCCACTTGCCTGAAGGTAATGATCCCGTTCGCTCGCTGTCGGAAGCTGAAGACCAACGCATCGTGCAGTTCATTGAGGGTTACACCAAAGCCAATCCGAAGTTGGGTGGTGTGCTTCAATCGATCTGGGCTGACATCAAGGCCAACCCTGAAAACTTCCGAGATCAGGATGCCTTTACCTTGATTGAAGAGCGCGTTGATGCCTTGATTGAGCGAGAAATCCAAACCTTCTCGTCACAATGGGGTGTGAATCCTGAAGCCTTAAAGGCCTATGCCCGAACGCAAGCCACGTCGGACATCTCAGCCAATACGGTGGATTCAAGCATCGGGAACTTCAATGCTTACAAGGAAGCGGGGGGAACGGAAAAGAAATTACGTTACCTGCGACTTCTTCGTGAAGCCGTTGCTACCTTCGTGAAGCATGAAATCAAACCGTTGACGAAGCGCTAAAACGAAACCCAAAGAAAAAGGTGTTGAAGCACGAACCACAATCCGTGCCTTCAACACCTTTTCTAGTCTTTAGCCGTGGGGCTAATTACTGAGCCTGAACGTCCATGAGTTCAATTTCAAAGACGAGCGTGGCATTGGGGGGAATCACACCGCCCGCGCCCTGAGCGCCGTAGCCCAAGTGCGGCGGAATGGTCAAGCGAGCCTTGTCGCCCACCTTCATGCCAACCACAGCCTGTTCCCAGCCAGCGATGACCATGCCAACGCCACAGGGATAGGTGATGGGTTCACCGCGATCCAAGCTCGAATCAAACTTGGTACCGTCCGTGAGCCAGCCGGTGTAGTGAATGCTAACGATGTCGCCAGCCTTCGCCTGAGCGCCGGTGCCTTCCTGGAGGACTTCAACCTTCATTTCTTCCATGGGGATTCCTTTTCTTAGAGGAGTTAAGAGGTGTGGACTCTGTGTTTTGGGGTAGACGCAACGTCCAGACCCAAGCCCTTGAGCCTAACGCGCTAATCATACCGAACTTTACCTTGCGAGTTGAGCATAACTTGGTGGGTCTGTGTAGAATAGCCCTCATGCCCCGACGGGTTTTAACCCCACCCGTCATTGTGCCCGCCCACGAGTGTGACGCCCGTCACCGAGATGGGTCTTGCCGTCCCAATAAAGAAAAGCGCCCCCTTGACTCTATTCGAAGCGCTCGCACGGCACCGTTGGCACCAGAGCGAAAGGCTTGGTACGCCGTTGCACCACTTACTTCAAAGCGTCCCCCTTTCGGTCTTATAAAGATTTTTGTTTGTGAGCAAAGACCCTTTGCTTGACTTAACGCCGTCGGCGTCAAGTCCTTCGTGACCCTTCACGACGGTAATCGATCGGGTGAGCCTCCTCCCCGCGACCGCGAAAACACCCCTTTTTTAGAGACTTCACACTCCATGAGTCCACATTTTCTTGATTCGTTTGCTTGGGTAGCCGAGCGTGTTACGGATATTCTGCGAAAGCGTTTTACCACCCTGGCGGAGACCCTCGCCCAAGGGAAAAGCGTTTCGGTTTTGGGTAACGCCACGTCGTCCAGAGACCTCTTAGGCTTTTTGGCGCTCTTAGACGCTCAAATCCAAGACCCTGAAGGCTTTCGTGTCCTCATTGCCCCGACGCAAACCTTAGCAGCGGAGGCTGCAAGCTGGCTTCGTTGGGCAACCCGTGGGTTAGAAAATGCGCCGGAGGTCGTACTCCAGGGCTCTCGCCAA
This sequence comes from Sutterella sp., assembly GCA_020025955.1. Taxonomy (GTDB): domain Bacteria; phylum Pseudomonadota; class Gammaproteobacteria; order Burkholderiales; family Burkholderiaceae_F; genus Sutterella. The sequence goes on along the minus strand of JAHHRF010000063.1, from coordinate 3,688 downwards.
GGCTTCCCCAAAGAGACTGCGGGCAAACTCATCGTTATGAGCGCTCGACGCTTTACGTGCTTTGAAACGGATGGGCACTTTGAAACAGCCTCAGCGAAAACCGTGCTCTTTTGGGATATCGAGACGACCGTGCCGCCAAAAACGCATAAAGCCGATTTAGTGGCCTTACGCCATTGGCTCATGGAACCGAAGACGGGGGTCGCCCGTGTGCATTTGTGTGCGGATAAAGCGGCTTTACACCTCTCTCGCCCCATCGTTGAAGCGCCGGCATTGAGCCTCGCCTCGACCTTTACGACGGCGCGTCGTGAAGCCCTTCCCTATGATGCTCAACGTGCATTAGGGGTCTTAGGGGTCGAAGAAGACTTAGCTCAACTGAAAGCCTCGAATACTGAAGACCATTGTCGCTTTGCCTTGGCGGACCACTTCGCTCGTGCTGACGTTAAAGCTTGGGGTCGCGGTGAAGTCTTAACGATGGTGGGGCCCACCCACCACGTCATCGCCTTTACGCAGGAGCCCGGCGCCTTTGATGCCTTAGAGCGTGTGCTCTTAATGGGGGTACCTGAAAACGCAGAAAGCCTCCTTTTACTTCTCACCACCTTGCCCACGGGGATCCCTGTGACCTTGGCGTTAGAAGAAGGGGAAAGCGACACCGCTTGGGATGCCTTATGCGAAACCTTAGACGTGCGTGCCCATTGGCTAGGTGCCGACGGGGAAGTGTTGCCTGAGTACTTAGGTCGTGGGGTTCGCGCCAAGCTTTCAGTTAAAGCTAACTACGTTCCCAAACCCCTGTCCATTCACCGAGAAGACGCCATCGTCTTTGAGGATAGTGACGCCCCCGTACGCCTTCGTGAGCGTTTAGACACCCCTGAGAGTATTCTCCCGGGGCGCGCTTCGCGCACCACCAAGCGCCGTGAAGACAGCACCTTGACGGGTCGCAAAGCGCAGCGCAAGCCCTTGAAAAACAAAGCGGGGAAAAGCCGCGCCAGAAACGGCAACGTTGACGACGAGGCCCCGCGCCGTCGTCGTAAGACGGAGGACGGCAATGACGCCCGTACGGAGCGACGTTCCTCGAAAAAGACGGAGCGAAAAGGCCGTTCCGCAAAAGCAGAGCGCACGGATCGCACCGACTCGAAGGCACGCACCCCGAATCGCAATGCTCGCACCACGAAAAAGGGAAATACGCAGGAGCGCCGTCAACCGCGACGCGCCCAGCCCGATCCCTTGACGAGTGCGTCCGCCATCGGGATCTATCACGAAAGTCCCACCTACCCCATGGGGATGACGGATTCGATGTTAGGGGGGAATACCTTGCGCTCTAACCGTAAGCCCAATCGCACGTCAGGCAACCGCACCCCGAAGCACGCGAGTGCAGTGGATGCGTACTTAAACGCTATGGACACCCCCATGACCTTGTCGCTCCCGCAAGAAACCCCAGGGCTCGACTTTATGGGAGACAAGAAGCGTAAATCCCAAGCAGGCAAACCCACCCGAGACCGCCGTGCGGACGGGAATCGCACGGCTCAAACCCGTGCGGGCAAAAAGCCCAACCCGAAGCGCAAACCCCGTAAACACATCGCTGAACAGGGTGACGAGGCAACGCGCCAAGAAAACGCAACCCTCGCTCAAACGAGTGAACCCGTTACGGACAACTCGACCTCAAAGTCGGAACGCACCCGCAAGAAACCCTTCCGCCAGAAGGGGAACGCTAAGCGCGCTGGAGACAATCGTCGCCAGAACCGACGCGAGAAAGCCGAGAACCGCGCGGACACTACGCCCGCTTCGACCGACGGGGCCGTGACGCCTCAAACGATGGACGCTCAAGCGAATCCTTCGGCTGAGAACGTTAAGGAGACGAAACCGCGTCGCAACAAGCCCGCACGTCGTCCTGGGAAGCCCTTCAACAATCGCAAGGGCAAGCCCCGCCGCACCCCGAGTGAAGCCGGTGACACGCCGTCGGTAAGCGCCTCGGAGGCAGCACCTCGCGCTGAGAGCGTGCCTCCCAAGGCTATGTCGGAAGGTGAAACGACGAAGCCCAAGGCTCCGAAAAAGGGGCCGAAGCGCCGTCCGATGAAGCCGCGTCGTGCTCAAGAAACGGGCGCGAAGTCGGAGCAATCGGAAAACGGGGCGAAGACGCCCGCAACGGAGAAGCCCTCCAACGCCAACAACGGCGCGAAATCCAATCCGCGCCGTCAAGGGCGAGGCCGATTCCTTCGTGGTCGCATCAACGCCAAGCACCGTGAAAAGACGGATACGCCCTCGGAGGGCTAATCCTTTCTTACAAAATCTCGCCCTGAAGCCCTGCACTCAGGGCGAGGCTTTGTATACTTCTAGCACGTCTATTTGATCCCCCTTTTTACCCTTTCCTTCCATGACTGCGCCTCGACTGCTCGCCCCCCTTCTTATTCTTTCTTTGACGGTCCTCACGGGCTGTACGACGACCTCCAAAACGGGATCGGGTTCGATCTTGGGTGGCAACGCTAACCCGTCTGGGGATCCGCTCTTGGACGCCCCGAACCGCGCAGTGATGACGTGCTCCTCGGTCGATCGCATTACGGTCTTAAACCGCTTCAACGACATGATGTTCTCGTGCCCGGACTTAGGGGTGACGGTAAAGGTCGATGAGTTGCGTGACGCGGGGTGGCGTGTGTTAGGGATCGAAATTGGTGAAGAACAAGATACCGACAGTCACGTGGGCTTCCCCGTGAACGTAAAAGTTCGTAAACTCTTCTAATCAACTCCTGGAAAGGCACGCCCTTTCCCTAAAAAAAACGGACCTTCGTCTAAGGGACACAGCAGTGTCCCTAGAGCCAATGCCCGATGTTTGCGTTTGGTACGTGAAGTCGGGCTTTTTAGCATAAGGACACTTAGCTGTGACGACCCAAGCGCGACTTCAAGCCGTTCGAGAGGCGATGCGCCATCACCGATTGCAAGCCTGGATTATTTTTACGGGGGATCCCCATCTGTGCGAATACCCGCCCGCGCACTGGACGGCGCGAGCTTGGGTATCGGGCTTTAATGGGTCCGCCGGGACTTTAGTCGTCACCCGTACGGGCGCTGCCCTCTGGACTGATTCGCGCTACTGGGTGAGTGCCAGCGCTGACCTTAAAGGCTCAGGCATTACGCTCATGCGCCAAGGGGAAGAAGGCTGCCCCACGATGGCGGAGTGGCTCGCATCCGAATTAGAGGAAGGTGAGCTCGTGGGCTTTGACTCGCAATTTTTAAGCCTCGCGCAATTTGAAAAACTCACGCACGAACTTGAAGCTGTCGAATTAATTCCCTGCATTACGGACGACATCATCGACGAGGTGTGGACGGAAAACCGCCCGCCCAAACCCTTGAGTGAAGTCTTTGCCCTAGAAGACGCAGGGCTCACACGCGCTGAGAAATTAGAAAAGATGCGTGAGCACATGCGCTCCAAGAACGCCACCGCGTGGCTCTTTTCGGCGTTGGACGACATTGCGTGGTTGTTGAACTTGCGCGCAAGCGACGTCGCTCACTGCCCCGTCTTTGTGGCGGACTTGATCGTGGACGACTATGGGGCGGAACTCTTTATTGAAACGCGCCGTGTGCCCTCAGCGATTCAAAAGGCGTTACGTGCCGACGGCATTACCTTGTCGTTACCTGACCGCTTTATCCCCAGTCTCGATAACCGCCTCTTTGCGGGGGACACCATTGGGTACGATGCGGA
>JAHHRF010000062.1 GCA_020025955.1 Sutterella sp. | reverse complement strand
TTGGGCAGTGCGCAAAGGGCTTGTGCGATGACCTTTGCGTAAAACGGCTTGCGAGCATCGAGTATTTCCCCGATCGCGCGCTGTCGACCGTCAGGGGCTTTGTAAGAACGTAAAACGTCGGTGTATATCGGCTGATTGCACGCCTCGCACCGTGGTAACGAGGTTTTTTCGCGTTTCAAAACGGTACCCTCGCGCTTCGTTATCCATTCATCGATGTCGTCACGCCCGGCCTCGACAATCGCCTTTTCGATTAAGTCGGCATAGCCTCCGTTGAGAAGGTAGCCTTCGAAGTCGGTGTTCTCAAGGCAGATGATGTTTTCAGAAGTCTCGAAACTCCCTTCACCAAAGACCTTGTCGTAATGGCGTTTTAACTCTTTAACCGTTTTGGGCTCGCCGTCCGTAAAGATGTAAACCGGGATATGTAAATCCTTGGCAAACATCAAGAACGGGCGGTACTTAGCGCCTGAACCGTTCACGCTTACGAAGCAAACCCCACTGTCAAAGTCGGTGCACCCCGTGTAGGCGTGGAACAAGTCCGGTAGTGCGGCCTCTTCACTCTCCCCTTCGAAAAGCACAATGGCCTTAGCAAAGAGTAATTCGCCACGCGTGTTAAAGACCTCGCGTTGTAAGCGACGAAGGTCTTCTCCATCGATTTCGGGGCTTAACTGGTAGAGCTCAACGCCCGAGGATGTATTGCGTAAAAACCGCAAAGACTTAAGGTCTGCAGTGCGCGAGACAAAGGTCGAATGCGTACTTAGTATCACTTGACCGGGCATCTGCACCAGTTGGCGGTATAGCGTCTTTTGCGCTTGAGGATGAAGGTGGGCTTCAGGTTCCTCAGCAGCAATCACGGAAAAAAACAGCTTATCGTTGATTTCTCGGTTTTTCGCCAAGCTTTCAACGAAAGCTTTCGTCGCGAGGAGCGACGCCCAGCTACGCGTCCCCATGCCGTGGTATTCCATCGTGAACATGTGAGCGGGCGTGGTGCCGAAACTCAGTGTTATCCGCTTCGTGATGTCTTGAATTCGACTGGGGAACGGCGCTACTTCGGCGTGCCCAATGTCTTGGAAGGATTTGTTAAGCGTATCAAGATTGGCTCGAAGCTTAGCAATCTGCGGACTCTGGCTTTGCGTGATTTGATTGAGTTCCTGAGTGAGCTCTTCGATCTTTGCCGTGTGCACGGGCGAAAATTTGGCACCCGCGATTAGCTTTTGAATGAGCGAATTCTTCTTGTTGAATTCGGTCTGGATATCGCGCTGGGCATCGATGGCCATAAAGTTCAGGCAATCGGGAAGCTTCCCAAGTTCGTTGTCAGGTTCAATATCTAACCATTCGGTAAAATCTGGCCACTGAGGGAGAAGGCAGCGTTGTACTTTAAAGCCCCCGCTTTCTTCGTCCGCGTACGCTATCGTGCGTAAACTAACATTCCCCTTATTGTCCAGAACGATGCTTTGACCGCTGAGATTGTCTACAAACGATTGGAAGAATTCAGCATTGCTTTCGTCGGTGCTAATCAACATATCAACCACAATTTTTTCAGCACGTTGACCGTTGGGGTTGATATAGAAGTCCTCCGAGGAAAGGGCTTGGCCGTAATCGCCAAGCGCTAACTCGACAGCTTTGATGACCGAGGTCTTCCCGGAGTTGTTTGGACCGACCAATACCGCCACGCGCGGAAGGTTTATTTCAAGGTTGGCAATGCCGCGAAAGCCGGCAATACGCACCGTTTCAATTTTGATCTTCATGGTACTATTTTCCATGGGTGATTGTGAAACACCCCGAAAATAAGACTTATCACTAAGCTTGTTTAAGGGGTCCCGTGGGTCAGAACAACGCTATTTAGCGCTGCTCTGTCCCTGGTCGTTTATGGGGTGCGTTTCTGTCTGGCTTGAGTTCGGTTCCAATGAAGACAAGCCTTTCTTAGAAGTGTGCCTCGTAAACGACTTCTTTTAGTCTACCCCTTTCTTGTGGGAAAAACAGCACCAAAGCGTCAGTCTGTGACGCATACGAACATCATGAAATGTCTATGCCCCTTTTTTCTATAAGGGTACCCATACGGTGTTTTTTCTCAGATTTGCTTGATTCCCCTCTTACACAGACTTTTTGCCACCTTTCTTCGAGCTTGGGTTGATAAAAAGAAAGACCGCCCTCTTTCGGTGGTGTGGCCCTTATGGGACACCTTTTCCGAAATCGAGCGGTCTTTTTTGTGTAATGTCGAGGCGACTTACTTGCGATCAGCCGTTAACGCTAAGAGCTTTAACGTCATCTCCAAGCTCTTATGGAAGCTCGGTAACGGTAAGAATTCCGCATTGCTGTGGAAATTTAAAGCCCCCGTAAAGTAATTGGGCGTGACCAACCCTTTAGCGGATAAGGCCGAACCGTCCGTGCCCCCACGCATGGGGATGGTCTTGGTTTGGATTTGGAGTTCTTCAGCGGCCGTATAGAGTAAGTCGATCGGAGTGCGATCGTCCCCTAAGCTATCGGCAATGTTGCTGTAGACATCCACCACCTGGGTTTCAATCTTGGCGCGAGGATACTTGGCACGAATCGTTTGAGCGGCCGACTCAACAAAAGCCTTACGCTCTTCGTAACGCGTGCGATCGAAGTCACGGATGTTCATGGTGAGCTTGCACTCTAAGGCATTGGCTTCACAATCCGTAAACCACCAGTACCCTTCTTTGTTTTCCGTGTTCTCAGGCGTCTCTAAGCGGTCAAACTGGTTAATGTAGTCGGTGCCCACTAATAAGGGGTTCACCAAGACCCCCTTGGCGCTCATGGGGTGAGCCGTCACGCCGGTGATCTTTACCGACACCGAGGCCGCGTTAAACGTTTCCCAAACGATTTCCCCTAACCCACAGCAGTCGACCGTGTAGGCAAAGTCCACCTTGAACTTGTTTAAATCCATCAATTTGGAGCCACGGAGCCCAATTTCTTCATCGGGCACAAAGGCCACACGAATGTCCCCGTGCGGACGGTTTTCACGCGTCACAATGGAGAGCATCGTCATGACGTTGGCCACCGCGGCTTTATTGTCGGCGCCCAACACGCTGGTGCCGTCGGTAAAGACGATGTCTTGACCCACGTAGTCCTTTAATTCTGGGTGTTCCGCTTCACGAATCCAGAGGTCTTTTTCGGCGTTTAAGCACACGTCACCCCCTTCGTAGTGAAGGATTTGCGGCTTCACGTTGGGGGATAAATTCACCGGTACCGTATCCAAGTGTGCCACCCAACCAATGGCCGGCGCCCCTTCGACATTAGCAGGAAGCTTAGCCATTAAGATGCCGTGCTCGTTGAGTTCCACCTCTTCGAGCCCTAAGGCGCGTAATTCCCCTTCTAAGAGGCGCGCCACGTCGCGTTGGCCCTCAGAGCTGGGCACCCCCGGATTCTTGGGGTTACTTTCCGAACTCACCGCAATATAACGTAAGAATCGTTCGGTTAATTCTTCAATGTAAGGCATGGTCATGGCCAGGGTTCCTTTTGTTCATGTGGAAATTAAAAAAGAAACCCCGCCTACGAGCTTTCAGTGCTAGTGGGCGGGGTTATTTGCTCGTCAGTATTGACCTCGTTACTTCACGGGCGGGTAGACATAGCCCGCGTCAAAGCCGAGCGGAATGCCTAAGCCCCACCAGATGTAGAGCACGATCGTCAAGACAATCAAGAGGGCGAACGTGTACGGGAGCATCATGGCGCTCATCGTACCCACACCCGTGTCCTTACAGTACTTCTGGCAGTACATGATCAAGAGCGGGTAGAAGGCAAACATCGGCGTACAGACGTTCACAGCCGAGTCCGAAACACGGAAGGCAGCCTGCGTGAGTTCCGGGGAGATCCCCAAGAGCATCAACATCGGAACGAAGATCGTCGAGAGGATGGCCCACTTGGAGGTAGCCGACGTGATCAAGAGGTTCAAGAACGCCGTCAAGATGATGATCCCCAATAAGGAACCACCCGAGGGCATACCGAGGTTCTTCAAGAATTCAGCGCCGGAAATGGCCAACAACGTGCCCAAGTTGGAGATCTTGAAAACGTACAAGAACTGGGCGGCGAAGAAGGAGAAGACCACGAAGCCTAAGAGCATCTTCAAGATCTCTTCCATCGAGTGGATGATGTCGTTGGAGCGCTTGAACTTACCAGAGGCGTAACCGTAAACAATCCCCGGGATCGCGAAGAAGAGGAAGAGTAACGGAACGATGGCCTGCATGACCGGGGCCTTCGGGCTCGTCAACGAACCATCAGGAGCGCGGAACATGGAGTTGTCCGGGAAGCAAAGCGCGAAAAGGATCGCAGCCAAACCGAACATCACGAGCATGGCGCGGCGATAAGCGCGGTTTTCCACGTCGTTGACGGGTTCGATCTGAAGGTCCGGATCGTTTTCAAGACCCTTGTCCAACGGCATCGTGCGCCAAAGACGGGGTTCAACGATCTTGTCGGTAACGTACCAGCACGCGGCGATCACGAAGAACGTGCCACCCACGGCGTAGAAGTAGTTACAGAGAACGTTCACCGTGTAGGTCGGATCGAGCGTACGGGCAGCCGCCTGCGTGAAGCTCTGCATGATCGGGTCGATCACGGACGGGGTATAGGAAGCGGTAAAGCCACCGGCTAAGCCTGCAAAGGAGCAAGCCACACCCGCCAACGGATGGCGACCGGCGACGTAGAACATCAAGGCCGCTAACGGCATGAGGATCACGTAGACGGAGTCACTGGCCACGTGGCAGAGAATGGCCACCACGATCACTGCGGGGGTCAAAGCCTGACGGGGCACATAGCTCATCAACTTACGCAATAACGTGTGGATGAAGCCAGAGCCTTCGGCAATACCGATACCGAGCGTGGCAACCACCGTGATGCCTAAGGGCGGGAAGCCCATGAAGTTCTTCACGGACTTGACGACCACATCAAGGATGTTCTCAGGGGATAAGGCGTTGACCACTTGGATCAATTCACCCGTGGAGGGGTGACGGTAATCAAAGTGAACAAACGAGAGGGCAAAAGAAAGGAGGCACGTAATTACCAAAGCCCAAATAAAGAGCATGGTAATGTGCGGCAGCTTATTGCCGGCGACTTCAATGAAGTTCAAAAAACGATTGAAGAGCCCCGACGGCTGCATAGGCGTCGCTTGGGTCATGGAGTGAGTTCCTTAAAGGGGATTTGACTTAAGTGCATGAGGTGGGCTCGTGCACAAAGTGCGAGGTCAAGTGGTCGACTCCACTTTCCCTCATAACCGCTTATTTTACGGTCTGTAACGTAAATAATTCGCATTTAGGCGTTTACCCTTAGCCATTTTGGGAGACGAAAACGGCCAAAGACGCTTGGAAACCGCCTTTTTTGCTGTTTTTCTGTCGTCTTTTTCCCCACACAATTTGCCTGGGTGTAGAGCGGGGTGCGCTCTTGATACAATGAAAGCACGTTCGTGTAGGGACGTTTTTTCAAAGGGTGACACCGTCACGTTGGCCTTTTTGCCCTCCTTTCCCTCTCTGAGAGCGAAACCCCTTTGAATCTCGCCCCCTACACTCCACCGCTTAGATGAGGAGACTTTAACGATGTGTACTTCCCTTTTAGCCGCAGAAAACGCTACGGCGGATGGTTCTTTTTTAATGGCCCGCTCGGCCGATTCCAGTGCCTTAAAGGCCCAACACTTCGTCATTCACGAAAGGAAAACCTGGCCCGAAGGGGCGCTTTATCGCACCAAGGATTTTGACGGCGCTACCGCCTTTGAATACCCCTATCCCCGCGAAGCGATGCGCTACACCACGGTGCCCAATTGGAAGACCCAATTGCATGGGGCGGTGGGCTTTAACGAAGTGGGCTTAGGGATCACGGGCACTGAAAGTATCTTTGCGCGTGATGACGCCTTAGCACTTGACCCCTATAACGTTGAAACGGGGATCACCGAGGATGATATTTTGGATGTGCTCTTGCCACGCTGTAAGAGCGCCAAGGAAGCCGTTTTAACCTTGGGTGAAATCATTGAGACGATTGGGGCGGGTGAAGGCTTTGGCGTGGGCTTTGCGGACGCAAATGACCTTTGGTACCTGGAAACGGGGACGGGGCACCAGTGGATCGCTCATCGTTTAGCCCCTGATGTTTACTTTGCCAGCGGCAACCAAGGGCGTTTAACGGACTATGACCCGAATCGCGCTGACCATTTGGGGAGCAAAACCTTAATTGAATGGGCGACGGACCACGGGTTCTACAACCCTGAAACCGACGGCGCCTTTAATTTCGCCAAGGCCTACACCCGTGATGATGACCGTGACCGTGTCTATAACGATCCGCGTGTCTGGTCCATGCAGCGTCAGTTAAACCCCTCCCTTTTCCAGAAGGTCGATGACGGGCGTAACTTCCCCGTTTATTTAAAGCCAGAGAAACCCATTACGGTGGAAGACTGCAAACGCGCGATGCGTGACCATTTCGATGGCACCATGTTTGACCCCTATTCCTTTGGTTTGCATGGTGACGCGCCCTGGCGTCCGATTAGCGTCTTCCGTACCTATGAAGCCCACGTCCTTCAGGTGCGCCCGTTCTTGCCGGCGGCCATCGGGAACGTGATTTATCTCTGCTGGGGGATGAGCGATTTGTCGTGCTTCGTGCCCTTCTATGCGGGGCTCTCTAAGGTGCCCGCGCACTTTGGCAAGGGGACAGATCAGGCTGACGACGAATCCGTCTACTGGAAGTGGCGTAAGCTTCAGACCTTGGTGATGACGGATTACATCACCTTGGCGCCGATCGTCAAAGCCGCGATTGCCGACTTTGAAGCCGAAACCAGCAAGAAGCAAGCCGTCTTTGAAGCGGAATACGTCGCTTTAGTCGAAAAGAATCCGGTTCAGGCGCAGCTCCTTTTAGACACCTTTAGTTTTGGGGTCTTTAAAGCCGCTGAAGACTTGGCCGCGAAGCTTCTCAATCAGTGCTTCACGCTTCGCACGGAAGGCATCCAACAAAAGGTCTTCTTTGCCAACCGTCAAAAGAAAGACTAATTCGTGAACTAAACGAAAGAACGGCTCCACTTTTCGGGAGCCGTTTTTCATGGTGAATCTAATCCCGATCGGCGGCGTAAACCACGGTCGGGATTTTTCCTTTTAGGGAAGCTTCGAGGCGCGCTCAATCACGGAGAGCATGTGCTTTACGGACTGGATCTTCGCCGTTTCAATTAAGTATTTGCCGTTTACAACGTAGGCCGGCACCCCTTGGATTTGGGCAATGCGGTAAGCCACCGCGTCCCAGCGTTTCGCCTTTTGTTGGGCGTCTTCGGTGCGGGCCAGTTGTTGGAGTTCGTCCTGACTTAACCCGGTGGCATCCGCGGCCACCTGCACGAAGTCTTTTTCCGTTGCCCACGTGGCTTCCTCATAGTGAGTGGCTTCGTACCAGGCCATCTTGGCCTTTTTAAAGGCGCTATCCTCATCATCCAAGCATCGACCTTGGCGCTGGTCATGGGCGACTAGCCCCGCCAAAATGGGGGTCGCCACCTTGCCGTACTGCCCTTTCGTGGACAAGTGAATGGTATGAAATTGAAGCGCCGTTTCTTTTCTCACCAAGGGGATTAATTCGGGATCGACCCCGCGCTCAAAGCGAAAGCAAAACGCGCACGCATAGGACCAAATCTTGATTAAAGTGCCTTCGGCTTGTGGGATGGGTTGCTCCAAGCGAATAACGGGTAAGTCAGTCGGTACGTCGGCGGTCTGGGCGTTTGCGAGTACGGGTGACATCCCCATCAGGGCCAAAGTGGAGAGTAAGGTGCGGCGTTTCATAGGGTTGGTCTAAAAAAGAGAAATGCGGAAAAAAGAAAGGTCGTGTGGGGACCGTCACATCGTCCCCACACGGTTTACGGGTTACGGTTGGTTAAAGGCCTTTTTCAAGTCCACGGGCATGGCTTGGTAGCCTTCCGAATCACGGAACTGAATTTCAACGCTGGGCTCCTTAGCGCCCCACTTGAATTCATTGAGCCAGGGGTTGGGCTGACCGTCGTAGCCACCCTTCTTCAGGTTGTAGGTGGAGCCAGCCGTCGCGGAGTAGACAAAGATGGAATCCTTGTCGGCCTGGTATTCGGTGAGCGACGTCACAGGGCTAAACCACTCAAAGCCACGGTCTTTACCGTAGTCCCAGAGCTGCTCGACCGTGCCCGTTTTCTGGTCGATGCGGTAGACCACAGCGCGGCTGTACTTCTGGGTGGGCAGAGCCGGTTGTTCCATCCCACGACCGTCCCCGTTATCAAAGACCGTGATCGTCACGAAACGCTCATCGCTCTTGGAGGGGATACGAAACGCGGTGTGCTGCGTCCACGTCCAGTCAAACTGATCATCCAAGCTACGACGCTTGGTGGTCTTCACGGGCGTGCCATCCTTCTTTACGGGTTTTAAGACCTTGTCGGCTAATTCCCCGGTCCACCCTGCTGGCGCCCCGAGAATCCACTTCACCTTATGATCGCGCCCTACCTTTACGATAGCGCTCTGGTGGCGCGACGAGATGATGATGGAGTCGTCCGTAGGATCGTAGTCAACGGAGTTGATGTGCAACCAGTTGCGCCCCGGGCCCGTCCCCACAATGTCACCGAAGTGCTCATTAGCGTCTTGCGCCTTGAGTTCTTTTTCCGACATCGTCTCACCCGCGTGTTCCGGGTCGATGTTTAAGCACACGGCCCCTTGGTCCAAGACACGCAACACCGTGGCGCGGTTCGGATCCAAGATGTCAAAGAAGCGCCATTCATCGACGACGCGCCCATTGGGATCGACTTCAATGACGACGTCACGCACCGTGCGCACGTGTTTCTTCCCATCGGGGAAGACGTAGTCCGCCGCGGCCACACGCAAAAGAATATTGCCATTGGGCATTTCTTTGGTGGTGTGACTGTGATCAGCGTAGCGACCCGGGAGTTTACGGTTAAAGATCTCACGACCCATTAAGTCATATTTGACGTAATGCTGACCGTAGCCCCAGATAAAGGCCCCATCCTTGGTTTGACGGAACCCCATCATGATGCCGGCCTTATTTAAGTCCGCCGGGTCATAGATAGACGAGGGCTCCATGTACCATCGCAAGTCACCCTTGGTGTCGTAAATGGCATTTTGCGGCGGGAAGGTCCATTCCAGTACCCCGCCCGTGGGGTTATTCCACACGGCTTGGCTGGAGTTGGCCGGCGCCGGCAACATGTTATTTAAGAGGTAGAGTCGGTCTTCAAAGGCCTTGTCCATCTTCTTGATGTCTGCCTTCGGGAAGGGGGTGACTTCACTGGAGTAGCCCGCCATCGCAATAAAGGCAGGGGCCGTACGAATCTTGTACTCTTCGTCCTTGACGGTTTCGCTCTTACCGTTCGCCGTACGGGTGTAGGACACCTTTACCGTATTACGGTAGTCAGGATAGAGCCCGAAGACGGGAATCCCGCCATGGGTGCGGCATTCCGTATCACTCACGGGGTAAGAGATTTCTCGTCCGCCCTCTTTGGGCACGATGGTAACCGTAACGTTGGAGACCTGATAGCCCCCGTTAAGGATCACCGCCGTTAGCGGTGCGATCTTATAGGGGTTTAACACCACGGAACCAAGCTTCCCATCGACCGGATATTTGAGTTTGGGGCCCGAAGCGCCACCCAGGGCAAACGCGCCCAGGCTCATGGATAACAGTCCGATGCACACACCGGTTCTTGCCAGTGTTTTGAGCTTGAAGTTCATAGTGGTCTCCTTGGAAAGGATAGTCTTGTTAGTGGATAGGTCAATGGGATTACGACGACTAACCCGTCGTAAATATAAAGTTTACAGAAACTGTCAAACTTTAAAAGTTTTCGCCTCGCCAATCTTCTGTGATTTACCTAGGATTTCTTCTCTATGGCGATTATCTAAAATCACAGAAATGCCTGACTATCAGTGACTTACGACCTTTCACTTAGAGGCATGTCCTGCCTGCATAAAGGTTTCCCCTAGTCACCTCGAAGTGGGTATTTGAGTGGGTAGTTTTAGGGGGTTCTTAGGAAAAGAGCTGCCCTACCCCTCTTACTCGAGGTCTTCAGTGGCCAATGTCGTACGACTCCTTGAAGACGTCGCCTTAACGTTTCTCTAAGAGGGAATTCGAATGTTGGGCTATAAATAACGGCCAACGACTTGATATTTCAGAAATTTTGTGTAGAATAAATAGCGAAGGGTCGAACGCCTCTACCTTCCCGCTGGGGGAGGATACGCGCAACCGGCGATCCGCAGCGGGGTAGCTTTTAGCTACCCCATTTTTTTT
>JAHHRF010000061.1 GCA_020025955.1 Sutterella sp. | reverse complement strand
TCCCCGTGCGGCCTTTAAATTCTTCCACGGCTTGGGCAATCCCTTGCACGAGATCCGTGCTCGAAATACGAATACGGAAGGCGGTTAACACCTCACGCAATTGACGGTACGCCGTCGTAATCCCGTTATCGAGCTCTTTAACGGTATCAAAGACCGCTTCTTTATCATCGCGCTTTAAAAGGAGCTTCAAGCGGTGAAGCTGAATGCGGGTAAAAGACAAACTCTGCGCAATCGAGTCATGGAGCTCTCGGGCAATCACAGAACGCTCTTCGAGCACGGCCAAACGACGGTCATCAAAGAGTCGGTTAATGCGTTCTAAGTGGCGTCCCAAGGTTTGTTCTAACACGGAGAGAATTTCGCTTACCCACACTTCGGAGTCGGGCTGCGGGCTCAAGACCCATAAGACGTAATTGATGTCAGATTCGCCCGGGCGCTTCGCGGTGGCCACCGGGTTTAAGGTGTAGCGCAGCGCCGTGACGCCCTCTTTTTCAAAGGCAAAGTGTGAGCTTGCCGCCAACACCGCTTTTTCGGTGTCGCGCTCGCGAAGTAGTGCCATCCCGCCCACTTCCAACAAATCGCACCCACGATCAAAGAGTTTCCCTAAGGCTTTCCAGTCGGGTTGCTCCCCTTCGCTTAAAAGGAAACTCACGTCATTGACCCAGTGGAGCCCCTGGTTATTGCGGTTTAGCGTTTGGGTTTTCTTAACGACTTCACCTTCGAGGTTGCCGTAGAGGCGCTCTAATTCATCGACCATAAAGTCAAAGGTATTAGCCAAGCGCCCAATTTCGTTGTCGCCCTTCATGTGGATGCGCTCTGACAAGTCCCCTTGTCGCACGCGGTTGGCTGCCCCTTCCACCATCAAGAGGGGCTCGAAAATCCCCGCCTGAAGCCAGCTGAGCATCCCTAAGGTCACAACCGACGCCCCAACAAGCACGGTCACTAACAACCAGCGCAACAGGTTTAAGCGGTGGTTGAGCCTTACATCCAACTGGTGCACAAAGTCTTCCACGTCCACCCCAAAGCGCGGAATGGCTTCCAGAAGCTCTCGGCGTTTCGCCTCGCTTGAGATACTCCCCATGGCCAAGGGGACCATCTCCACGTGCCAACGGCGTTTGAGTCGGTCGTACGCAATGCGTAGCGGATCCGTGGGGTCCGAGGGAATGGCACGCACCACGTTGGGGCTCATCAATCGCTTTTCAAATTCGGCACTTTCTTGGGCAATCAAGTGACGGCGATCGGCTTCACGCTCGAAAGGATCAGCCGCTGCCAACGCAATCTTGTAGCTTTGCATACGCAACGACCCCGACGTGTTAATCGCGCCCCCGGAGCCCGTGAGCTCTTGCGTCACCATCAAGGCGGGTACCGCGACCACAATCACCAAGGCCGTCACCGAGCCAAACACCAGCATAAACTGACGAACGATACTCGCTTTAAGCCACTCTACGATCCATTTCATTGACTAATTGCCCGTGAGAAAACCCAAGAAAAAAGGGAAGCGCCCTTTCGTGCCCTTCCCATTATGGAAAAAGGCGTCAGAAAAAGAAAGCAGCGCTCACTTTTCCTTGACGCCTTCAAGCTTAATGACGAATCGCTAACCACGCAAAATGCACACCTTCTACAGCGGCTTTGAGCTTCGCCTCCATCGCTTCATCAATGTCGCCTTCGATTTGAATGGCCGCGGTTTGCGTTTCTAAATCCACGGCCGTATCCCGTACCCCTTCCACGCTCAGAAGGGCTTTGGTAAGGGCCTTGACGCAATGCTGACAGTTCATGCCGGAGACTTCAATCAGGGCCTCTGACACGGGGGTGGGTAGCGGCAACGAGTCGCCGGGGAAGTCTTCGGTCGACACATCCGCCTTCACGTCTGCTCGATAGATCCCCGTTACCTTAAAGAGTTTCGCTTCGATGGCTTCCACCCAAGGCGCCGTATTCGAGTCAAACGGCGCCGTAAAGGTGGCACGCAAGGGCTCCAACGACACCTCTACGTCATCAACACCCTCGAAACTGGTCATCACCTTCGTCACCGTCCCCGTGCAGTGGCCACACATCATGCCGTCGACACGAAGGCTAAAACGAGCGCGCGGCTGCAACGCCTCAGTGGCGGCCTCAAACTTGGCCTTCAAAGCGGCTTGGCGTTGACGCACCACTTCAACGTGCGCCGCTTCTTCATGCTGACGGGCAACGACGTCGCTCCCCAACGTAAAGCGAGGCGTCATTCCGCGCAGACGAAGCGCATTACTCACCACCGACACACTCGACAAACTCATGGCAGCGGCTGCAATCATGGGACTTAACATCCAGCCAGTCCACGGGTAGAAGACGCCTGCGGCCACGGGAATCCCAATTAAGTTATAGAGGAACGCCCAACCCAAGTTCTGACGAATGTTTCGCATCGTAGCTTGCGCTAACTGAATGGCACGCACCACGTCCGCGGGATCGGCGTAAAGAAGCACCACGTCGGCAGTGCCCGCGGCCACATCCGTGCCGCCCCCAACGGCCATCCCAACGTCTGCGGTGGCAAGCGCAGGGGCGTCGTTGACGCCATCCCCTACCATGACGGTAAGGCCCGAAGGCTTCAAGGATTCAATGGTTTTGGCTTTTTGTTCGGGCTTCACACCCGCCAACACATCCGCCTTATCAATCCCTAAGCGTTTCGCGAGGGCCTGGGCCGTGTTGACATTGTCACCCGTGACCATCATCACACGAAGCCCCGCAGCCTTTAAGGCTTCCACGGCTTCTTTTGCTCCCGCTCGCGGCGTGTCCGCCAAGCGGCACCACCCTAAGACTTCTTGGTTGAGGCTCACGTAAACAACGCCTGCGCCTTCCGCTTGCGCCCGTTGAGCGGTTTCCAAAACCGTCAAGGGAATGGTGGCGCCTGCGCGCTTCATCATGTGCACGTTACCAATGGCTAACTTCCCCACAGGGGAGACATGCGCACGCACCCCTTCCCCGTCAACGTCTTCGTAGTCGGTTAAGCGCACAACGACGTCGTTCGTGACCAAGCCTTGTGCCCAAGCCACAATGGCGCCCGCTAAGGGGTGAGAAGAATGGGATTCCAACTGCGCAATCGCCACCATGATGGCGTTGGCGTCTTTCCCGTCTAAATTTAAGTGAGCCGCTTCAACGACCGGTACCCCCCACGTGAGCGTACCCGTCTTATCAAAGACCACCGTTTTGGCGTTGGCTAACTGTTCCAGGGCCGGTGCACTCTTAAATAAGAGCCCTAAGCGAGCAGCGCGCCCTGTGCCCACCATGATGGCGGTGGGCGTCGCTAACCCCAATGCACACGGGCAAGAAATCACCAAGACGGCAATCCCGGCGCCCACAGCAAAGCGAATGTCTGCCCCAGAGAGCCACCACAAAAGTGTGGTGAGCAGCGCAATGGCAATCACGACCGGCACAAAGAAACCACTCACGCGGTCAGCCAAACGCGCAACAGGGGCTTTTTGTGCCCCGGCACGATCCACCATATCCACAATGCGAGCTAAAACCGTGTCGTCACCCACGCGCGTGGCACGCATGCGTAAGTGCCCATTTAAAACTAAGGTGCCCCCCGTTAAGGTGTCCCCCGTCATGCGCTTCACGGGACGGCTTTCGCCCGTTAAAAGGGATTCATCCACATGAACGGTGCCTTCAAGCGCCACCCCATCGGACGGTACGCGATCCCCTGCCTTTAATAAAACGGTGTCGCCACTTTGAAGTGCTTCCAAGGGAATGGAGAGCACAAGGCCGTTTCGGTCTACCGTGGCGGTTTCAGGACTCAGGGCCGTTAACGCATCCACCGCTTCCGTGGTGGACTTCTTGGCACGCGCTTCAAAGAATTTCCCCAAGCTCACGAGCGTCAGGATCATCCCCGCGCCTTCGAAATAAAGGGAGTGCGCCAAGGTGTGCGCAGGGACCGCCTCCAACATGACGCTTCCCATCGCAATTAGGCCCGAAAGAATGCTCGCGCCTGCGCCAAGTGCCACCAACGCGTCCATCGTGGGAGCCCCGTGGTAGAGCGTCTTAAAGCCATTGGCAAAGACACCCTTAAAGCACCACAAAATGGGAAGTAATAGAAGAACTTGCGCCCAGGCAGCAAGAAGGAGTCCGTCTTCGCCCGAGAAAAGCAAAGGCAACGGCAAGCCCATCATGGGCCCCATTGCGATCCACATCAAGGGCAATAAACAGGCAAAGCTAATCCAGAGGGACTGTTGGCGAGCGGCTAAATCTTCGTTAATTAAACGATCACGGTCTTGCTGGCGCACACGGCGAGGCGTATCGGCATTTTCCGTTTTTAACCCGTAACCGGCGGCTTCAATGGCGTTTTTGAGACGCTCAATGTCGTAGCCCTCAGGCAAGTCCACGTTAAGGCTATGTTGCAGTAGATTGACGGCACAAGGCCCCGTATCGCCTAAATCACGTACGGCTCGCTCTACGCGGGCAGAACAAGCCGCGCAGCTCATGCCAGTGACGTGAAAACGCTGTTCAGTCATTCGTGGACTCCTCATTCGGTTCGTATTCGGTCTAACAACACCTTTGCAGTGTTGTGATAAAAGTCCACACATTTTAACGGGGGACACACCAAAATGAAAAGCCGACAAAAGAGTTAGATGACACAAATCCCTACAAGGAGTAGGTGCTCCAGAGCACAGAACGGAAAAAAAGGAGAACCCCGAAGGGTTCTCCTTAGCGTACGGAGGATGAGTAATTAAGCGTCTTAGAAGGTGACTTCTAAGCCCACATTCGCGGTAACGTTACGCGTGTGCTTAACGTTAGAGGCGGCCCCAAGCGTTACGGCATAGCGCTTATTGAAGCGGAACCCTGAGCCCAGGGCCAGCGCCGTCTCCGACTTATAGCCCCCGACGGCAACGCTCACATTAAAGCGACCCACGTTATAGGGCTTAAAGAGGCCACTTAACGCCGCCTGCATGGCTAAGCCCTCATGAAGGTCTTTCTTCGTCTTCGTCGCCTCGTCGTTAAGTCGACCGGCCACTAAAGCACGCGCTTCACTCTTGGCTTTCAGAGCTTGCAAGGCAGAGGCGTGAACCGAGATCTTCTCGCCCTGCTCCTTCAAGAGAGCCGTCTGCTTAAGAAGTTCTTCCGAAAGCGTCTTGGCTTGAGTACTGACTTCGTCTGCGCGCTTGATTAAGCCCGTCGACTCAATACGATCACTCAGAGCAACCAAGCGGACAGTGTTCTTTGCGCTCGTCTCCTGGGTCTTCTCCATCGTCTTCTGAGCGCCATCGAGCTTCATGTCGAGAATGGCCAAGGTACGGCTATTCTCTTCAATCGTCTTGGTGTTTTCGGCGATCGACTTAAACACGTCCGTCTTTAACTGACCAAACATGTCCGTAATGGATTGAGCGTTTTCGTTGGCGCGTTTTTCAAGTTCATCCAAGTCAGAATTACGTACCTCGCTCCAGGGAAGAAGTTTCCAGGCCTTATCCAGTTCCTCTTGAGCCTTTTGTTTAGCCTCTTCAGTCTCAGCCTTAGCTAAATCTGCTTTGGCTTTATCGATTTGCTCTTTAACCATCTTGTAGAGGAGATCCTTCTTACGCTTAGCCTTTAAAACCCAATGTTCGACTGGTTTTTCTTTGAAAAGATCGTTGTATTCCTCTTTACTAAAGATGCCATCGTAAGGAAGCTGCCCCTTCAGTGCCGTGTCCTTTTCAAACTTAAATTCGTAATACTCCGTATCCATCGGCATCTTCTGAAGGGTTAGAGGCTGTCCATTTTGAACGGAACCAATGTGTAACGGCAGATACAACAGACTCGACAAGTCCAAAGATTCAATGTCAGACACATTGATCAAGACGTTTTTGGTGTTCTTCCCAATATAGAGTCGGCTCGACTTTTGGCGATTTTCAGGATCAAGCGTCATCTCAAAAATCGTACTAGAATTCTCAACCCACTCAAGCTCTCCAATAAATAAGCCCTTAATGCCTGCCTTTGTCATATCGACAACTGCACCACCCTTCGGCGAGCGCAACGCAGAGATCACGGAGCGATCCGTCATCAACCACGTAGCATCTTTCAAGACCACATTAATTTCACCAGACTCTTTTGAAATGGATCCATCTGGACGTTTAATAAAGCGGTCATTAAATGCACCCGAGAGGAACATCGGGTTCTGCTTATCCCCTGTAAGTTGAAGCGTAGCCTTAGATCCTGTCCCGCCTGCTGTGACGTTACCCTGGAACCCGATAAAGTTTGGTTCCTTAGTTTGGGATGAGAAGTCCAATTCCGAACCATTTCTTAAATTGACATTCCCAAACAAACGATTAGGACCATCAGTATCCGAAAATTCAATTTTCGATCGATCTTCTAAGAGCACATCACCAATAATCTCGGTCTTGCCACCAACAAATTTCAAAGTTGCTTGATTCTTTCCAACAATGGCGTAACCACGCTTCGTAGACTCATATTCGTCAAATTTCCCTTCGAAGTTAGTACCCTTAGCGTCATACGACAGCGCAAACACACGGTTTAACTTCGTATCTTCACCACCAATCGTGATTTTGGCTTTCGAGAAATTAATGGTTGCTGACTTTTCTTCAGTCGAGTTACGTAACGCAATCAAGTAGTTGTCATCTCCCTTAAGCTCCATTTCTTTAGAACTCATTGCCGTTAACGCAGAAGCATCAGCCTCCTTAGCTTTAGCAATAAACTCAACTTTCGAAAGTGCTTCAATGCCTGTTAATTCACCACCGTCAGTGACCTTAACCCCGATTGCCAAGCCCTTCTTTCCAATCACTTCACTAACGACGTGCAATTTGCCTGGCGTAAGTTCAACATTAGCTTCTGCGACATCAAGACCAACGGCCTCAAGACCAAGGGCATTGTCGAGATTTCGGCGCTCCGCTGTACTCGAAATGGTCAAATTGCTCCCCGAGTAAACAAGATGTCCTTTTTTCGCCCGAATACCAAAGGCCTTATGTTTCGCATGGGCTTTAATCACACCGTCAGAAGATCCAGTCAACGTTAACTTGCCTCCTGTAACGACAACACCATAGCCTTCAGCCGTTCCAACATCACCCGCCTCAATCGAAAGCTTGTCACCCGTCAAAATGGTATGACCTGAATGAAGCTTCGATAAACCAAAGGCATTTTGGCCAGTTGCACTTAAAGCCAACTCATTAGTTGCCGTAATACGGACATTAGCTACGCCATGTTTTCTGCCTTCAATGAGTAACGCAACAGCATCCTCTTTGCCCTTTGCTGTTGCCATCATTGAAGAGGTCTCAACCGTCAATTCACTGCTTTGAACAGCAATGGCTTTTGCTTCTCCGCCAAAGCTCGTCAAATGAATTTTGTCCTTAGCCCGCAAAAACAAGTCAGACGGCAGTTGATCCTCTTTACTTTGTAAATCAATCCCAATAGCCGAGACTTTACTTGTGGCACTCAAATTCATCGTGTCACTGATAACTTCCAGAGTCCCAGCATGGACCGCCAAGGCAAGTGCCTGTTGCTCACCTTTTGCCGTCACATGGAATGTCTTATTGGATCCAACTGATTCGGGATCTGTCCCTAAAATTGCGACCCCCGTTCCTGTCTGTACATAGCCAACCGCTGAACCTTTCCCGGCAAGTGCTTCGATCGCCATAGAATTTTCTGCACCAAAATCAAACTCATCGATTGATGAGTTTTTAATCCCATAGGCATGACTCGTCTTATCGCTCTTGTCATCATCAACTCGAGCGAGCACTTTGACATCTTGACCGAACACACGAACAGTTGAGGAGTCGATGGCTTCAAGACCAGTGGCTGTTTTATAAGCGCTACGCGCCTCAATATTTAATCGATTGTAGGAAGCTAAATCCAATTCCGAGATGCCACGAAGATGGATTGCAGTCGCTACATCAGACATAGAGGCAGCATTCAAGTGGAAGTTAT
This sequence comes from Sutterella sp., assembly GCA_020025955.1. Taxonomy (GTDB): domain Bacteria; phylum Pseudomonadota; class Gammaproteobacteria; order Burkholderiales; family Burkholderiaceae_F; genus Sutterella. The sequence continues at coordinate 2,380 of JAHHRF010000061.1, read as the reverse complement.
GTGCAGCACTTTCAAATAAACCGTTCTCTTGCAATCGCAGACCAAAGGCTTGTCCTTGATGTGCCAACACATCTAAGACCTGATCCTTTTGGAGCCCTGTATCCCAATAGACAGCTGCATTACTTCTGACCTCAACACCTGTGGCGCCGTTCACCTTAGGACTCTTTTTAGAAAGCGCTTTAGCCTCGACGCTTAACCGGACCTTGTCTCCTTCGAGTCGGACGATGGAATTATCTTCCGCCAAGATCCCCGTCACTTCGCTCCCAACAACTGTAAGGTCGGCATTTTCGAGCGTGACTTGAGCATCATTTTTGGTATGGATACCGTAAGACTTGCCCGCGGTATAACTTTTCATCGAAAAATGATCTTTGACAGACACCGTGGCCAAATTGGTGGCACGAAGCCCTGCAAAATCAACGATCTGAAAGGTTTTATCCTTAATGGAGAGTTGGACGATGTTGTCCGCTTTTACTGCCCCGTTAATATCCAAGCCACCTCGAAAATCAAGATCTGCAAAGTCCGACCCAACCCAGGACGATACATTGACAAAATTGCCCGTATCAAAGTTAAGCGTCGCTTTCTTGTTCACAGTGAAGGTGGCACCTTTAGCCTCACCATCTGGATTAGCTAAATAAAAGGTGCCCGCGTCATTCAAAAGAACCTCACCATCAAACACCAGGTTGGCTTCGTCCTTTAACACAAACGTGTCCGGCAACCATTCAGGCTTTCCATTGAGCTTGGTTAACTTCCCCTTTTCAAGGGTCACGCTAGGAACGTCGTCCCACAATGCCGTCGTTGGTTCTTGGAAGGACGATTTTTCGCCCCCTTTACGGAATTCCTTCATTCGGAAACCAGCTTGAGCTTCTTGATCTAAGAACACCAACCCTGTAGTTTTCGAGTCCAGAGTTACCCGACGATCACCTACATCCAATTGGAATTCCCTATTTTTTCCAACCTCAATGAAGTAAGTATTTTTGAAAGCTTCAGGAAATAGATCTTCGGCTTCTATTGACGGCACCAAGGCAACTTTAATTTCTGGGTATTGAATTGCTAACGGTACATCCCCGACTTTCGTATCGACGTCGAGCATTAGCTTTTTATATTTATTGACCGCAATGCGAAGATTCTTAAGCGAAGACATCGCAAAATCCGTTTGCGCAGTAATCTCCGTTTTATCTTGATTAACTTTCCAACTCGGTGGCGGTAACTCAACATTCAGCTCCGCTGGAGGAGTAGGAATAGCCTGCACATTTGAGACGGCGGCAATACAGGCCACAAATAACGGGCTCAAACGCAGAAATCGTGAGTTTGGTTTAAACATGTTCATCACTCCGTAGAATGTCCAAAAGCGGGCATGGTAGGAAACCCGCTCTGGACGTACGCGACTTTGACACTTACACAGAATAATTTTGTAATTCAGTGAAAGATAAGGTTTTCTTGTTGTTTTAGAGGATGAGAATTTCTCTCACCGCCAAATCCGCGCGCATTCTATCGGTACACAAAATTTTGAACAAGGAAGTCCCCTAGGGGTATTCACCAGATGACGGGTGCGTTGTCAAAACAAACTCAAAACGCCTCATTAAACCAAGGGTTAACCCGTAGTTAACATTTTCTTTGATGATTCATTGAGGTGTGAGACAACAACATTGTCACTAGGAGGCGATTTCCCCCTCGCACCCAGGGGATTTCATCGTTTTCCCAAGGCATTTCGACGTAGTGGCTTGTGGGGGTTATCTTGGGGGTCGTTCCAAATTGACGCAAAAAAGGGAGCTTAGGCGATGAGCCTAAACTCCCTTTCTCTTTAGGGTTCTAGCTAATTAGAAACGACGCTCTAACGTTACTTGAGCACGAAGCCCAGGTTTCGTAGCGTGGTACTTCGTGACGAAGGCGCTGCCAGCGACTCGCCAGTTGGGGTTAAGGAAGCGACTGCCCCCCAGACCCACATCAAAGCCCAACCCACGGTTCTTTTCCGTGAAGGTATCCGTCTCGAACCCCGTTTCCGTCACCGTCATGGTGGCTTTGCCGTCAAAGCGCGGCAAGAGATCAGCACGAGCCCAAAGTTTGTAGTGAGCACGATCTAACCCCACCTTGACGCCTAAGCGCGCAGCAACCCCGGAGAGCGTATCCGTGCGAACCGTTTGCTCGTTCATGGAATAGTCTTTCAGGTGAGCACGGGTGTACGTAATCTGCGCTTGCGGTTCAATAAAGAACTGTCGCGCGTTGATGAAACGACGCCCCGTTTCGGCCGACAAATAGAGGTTTTGCCCCGTCGTCGACATACTGCCTTCTTCGCTCGTGAGCGTGAAGCGGTCTTTCGCCCAACGACCCACGAAGTCCCAATAGACTTGGTCTTGAGAGCGCGTCAACGTAAAGCCAAAGC
>JAHHRF010000060.1 GCA_020025955.1 Sutterella sp. | reverse complement strand
AACATCTTGGGCAAGTCCGACATCGTGGGTGATGGCGTGATCGATAAGAGTAAGCTCAACATCCAATCGACTGACGTTGAAAACCGCTGGAAGGGTAACGACATTACCGTTAAGGGTGCCACGGCTGAACTCAATTGGACGACGCATGCGCCGGCCACGGCAGGTACCGCCATGACCGCCAACGTGACGGCCAAGGATGGCGCTCAGGCGACCTTGATTGCGAGCCGCGATAAGGCCGCGACCTCGATTGATGGTGAGATGCGTGACCGTTTGATTGACAACGCCCAGAACGGCAACATTGACTTAACGCTCAATAACGCTAGCTGGAAGGCGCGTGGCATTTCGACCATTAACAGTATCAATGGGACGAATGCCCAGTTGGACATGACGGCCCACGACGTCAACAACGTCTTTATTCAGGAAGTGAATACCCCGTTGACGATCTCGATGGACTTGAACCCTGCCAAGCGCGCGAAGACGGGCGTGCTCTACACCCATACCTTGGGGGCTAACGGCAAGCTCATCTTTGACTTTGCGGACATTGAAACCGTGGACTTAACGAAGACCTATGACAATCCTCTTCGTTTTGCCACGACCATGAAGAACGTCACCAAGGACAAGATTGAAGTCTTGAATTTCCCCGGCAAGAGCGCCGACGGTCTTTATACCTACCATTGGGATGAAGACAAGCGCCCCAATGCCGCGGACGACAACGACAAGTACATGGGCTTGGCGGATCAGTTAACCCCGGCGGAAGTCGCCAAGTTAATTCCGCTTGCCGACCAGAAGTACTGGGTCATCACGGCTGACTTAAACCAGAATGCCCCGTTGGATCGCTTTGCGCTCCCGAAGCACCTCTGGTGGAACATGGACTCCTATGACGAACGTCAGGGTGGCATTAAGGTTGATCCCCAGCACCGTAACCTTTGGGTCCGTGCTCGTGGGGAATGGGCGGATGAAGCCCGCTTCACGGACGCCCAGGTGCGCTCCCTCACGTACGACGTGGGTTACAGCCGTGAGCTCAACAACGAGTGGAAGGCGAGCGTCTTTGGTGAGTACCGTGAAGCGACGGCCACTTTCCAGACGGTGGACGCGAAGACCCATGCCTATCGCTGGGGTGCTGGGGTGATTTTCACCCGCACGCGTGATCGTGACTACTTGGATATCGTGGGTCGCTTTACGCGCGACAACTTGAAGATGGCGAGCATCGGTTCTAACGCTCGACCGCACATGAATAGCTGGATGGCGAGCGTCGAATATGGCCGCCACTACCAGTATGAAAACGGTCGCTACTTGGTGCCGCAGATCCAAGGGACGATCCTTCGTATGAAGACGAAGAACTACCACTGGGAAGGTGGCAGTGTGACGTCGGATCACGTGGACGCTTATGGTCTTCGCTTAGGCTTGAAGGCGGGTATCGATAAGCCCAAGTACGGCGTTTGGGCACGTGCTGACCTTCTTCCGTCTTTCGATGGGAAGCAGGCTGTGTACGTGAACGTCCAAGGGGCGACCTTAACGCAGACGACCTCGAACTACGGGCTTGGCTTTGATTTAGGGGTGGGGGCACACCGCTTCTTGAATCAGAACTGGACCCTGACGGGGAGCGCGTTCTACAACCGTACGCCGGGCGTGAAGCGTGCCTTCCGCGCCAACGTCAATGTGACGCGTACTTTCTAATCGGGTTCTCCTCACCCCACAAAGAAGCGCCTTCGGGCGCTTTTTTGTTACCTCACGCCATTGCACACTTCTCAAATTCGTCACGAGCCAACGCTCCGCCTTTTCCTCCCCTACCCAGTTTTCCAATTGAAGCACACTCATTGGGTACCCCATCGGCAGAGGCACTTCTGCGTCCCCCTTGATTTCTCCGCCTCGCTATTCCTAAAACGCACATCGATACTCAATCGACACACCCCGATTTGTTGGACAATGCCCACAACGCGCATTCGTCTACGGGTTTACCATTAAATTCCCGCCCTTACACAAAATTAAATTCAGCGTTTTTTCACTAAGTCCTACACAAGAATCCCCAAGTCCCACTCTCACAAGGGGCGTAAAAACACTAAGGACATTTGTGGATTGTTTTCACGGTGCCATTTTTCCGCGCCTTACCTCACCCCACGGCGAGAAGCGAAAGTGGAACCATTCTCAACCGTCCAAAAAATCAAGCACGGGATATTCATAAAGTCATTACCTTCCCCTATCATCACAACGTCGGGAACGACTTTTTTACTGTGTTTCGTGTGGGACACCCTACCCGATTTACCAAGCAAGCACGGGGCGCCCCATCGGCCCCCTTTTCTTTTCGAAACACCCCACCCTTTTGAAAGACGCTTTTCTTAAGAGCGCCCTTTCTCAAACGCTTTCACTTCTAGCAGCGTTCCCGTTGGAGTAATTGATGATGACAAAGACTTTATCCCCCTTAACCCTGGCTTTAATGACGGTTTGGTGTGGACAGGCCTTGGCCCAGTCCGTGACGCCGCCCACTGACCCTCAAACGGTCCCGAAAGCCAATGCCACGGTGAATTGGAATTTAGAAATGACCAACGGTCAGGATGACACCGTTGAAGGGGATCTGAATTTAACGAACCCGGCCGCGGACGCGGGGCTTTTCGCTTGGGGTGAAAAGGGTGAAACCGCCACCTTAACCGTGAACGGCTCCACCACCATTGACGCCTCCTCCGACAAGGTGTTGGTCGATGACGCGGGCACCTTCTTGCCCAACTCGGGGATTGCACTTCAGACGCGTAATATCAACACGACCTTTAAGGGCGATGTGACGCTCTCTTCCACGCTCGATCACGCCGAGGGTGGCAACAACGGCAACAACGCCGTATTGATTTCGGGCGACGGGGCCGAGCCCACGACCACGTTCGAAAAAGACTTGACGATCAACATGACCACGAACAATGACTATTTGTCCGTGAAGGGGGCGTCGGCGAGTAAGCACGATGCCGCGTTGAAGGTGGCCGATGCCGTCGTCAAGCTTCACAACACCGATATCGTCGCCAATGGGGACTTCTCCAACATTCTCACCATCATCGCTGGCGTGAGCGGTTGGTCCTCGGGCGGGATTGAAGGCGAAGGCGATCACTTCAACGTGGAAGCTAACATTAAGGGCGCTGGGGTCGCCAAGGGGATTTACCTTCTCAAAACGACGCCTTACGTCACCTTGAAGCACGATCACGTCTCGATCAAAGCCAATGGTAAGCGTCAAGACCCCAAGGCCACGAGCTACAACTCCTGGAACCAGGTCATTGACATGTACCGTGACACCGCCGTCACCATCGATAGTAAAACGGTGGAGTTAGGGGGCGAAGCCGATATCATGATTGGCTTACAGATGTACAACAACGCCAAGGCCAACATCACGGGGTCTGAATCCACGAACATTAAGCTCGAAGGCGGCTCCACCTATGGCATCTACACCAACGGGGGCTATCAATCCAACTTCGGTGTGGACATGGGCATTGACTTCAAGGGTGACAACCTCACCATTGAATCGTTAGGCACGAAGCGCGCCACGGGCGTCATGCTCTTTGGCAAAACCGCCATGACCCTGGATAACAAAACCGTTCACTTGAAGAGTGGTTTAGCGGGCAACTCCGCCAAGGGTGAAGGCGCCTACGTGGGTAAGGAGTCCACCTTTACGACGACGGCCAACAACGAACTCTTCAGTATCGAAGCGACGGAACAAGAAGAAGGCGGTAAGGGCATCTACGTGGCGGACAAGTCCGTGGTGGATCTCAACAGTCAAAAAGTGGACATCACGCTCAATCGCCATAGCGACAAGCAGTCGGCTGCGGTGACCGTGGACGGCTCCACCTTTAAGACGAGTGCCAATACGGACTTGACCGTGAAGAGCACCTCCACCGACAAGCAAAACCGTGGCGTGCACGTCAAGGGCACGGGCGCAACGGTAACGTTGGGCGGGGCGAAAAACACCATCGTGACCGTGACGGATAAGGGCGCTGAAGCTGATGACACGTCGGCCGCCGTTACCGTTGAAGGGACGGGTGCCACCATTACGATTGGGGCGGATAACGCACAGACCTACATCGGTGCGCAAACCAACGACTCCACGGACTTTGATGCGAACCGCACGAACCAGGCCGGTAACGCCTTCTTCATCAAGGACGGCCAGACGGTTAACGTCAAGGGCACGGCAGACGTAATCGGTAACGCCATCATTAACGCGAGTACCTTAAACATCAAGGACGCCAACACCAACAACCGTTGGGCGGGTGAAAAGATCACCGTGACGGGCGCGGGTGGCAAGCTCGATTGGGCGAGCCAAACCGATACCGCTCAAGGGGTCGCCTTAGAAGGGAACGTGTACGCTCAGGATGGGGCGGAAGCGAAACTCTCGGTTACGCGCACGCAGATGGACTATCACTCGGTGGATGGCGAAATGCGCGACCGCTTGATTGATGGCGCCACCACGAACGGTAACGTCGAGTTAACGCTCAACAACGCCACGTGGCGTGCCGAAGGGATTTCGACGATTTCCACCATCAAGGGGACGAACGCCCGACTCGATATGACGAGCCCGGATGTGAATAACGTCTTCATCCAGAATGTGGACTCGCCCTTGACGATCGCGATGGACTTGAATCCTGCCAAGCGCGACAAGACGGGGGTCCTTTACACCCACACCTTGGGGGCGGACGGCAAGCTCATCTTTGACTTTGCAGACCTTGAAACCGTGGACTTAACGAAGACCTACGAGAATCCCCTTCGTTTTGCCACGACCACGAAGGCCATCGGCAAAGACAAGATTGAAGTTTTACGCTTCCCCGAAAAGAGTGCGGACGGTCTCTACACCTTCCACTGGGGTGAGGACGACCGTGCCAACCCGGCTGATGACAATTCCATCTACATGGGGCTCGCGGACCAGTTGACGGAAGCGCAGGTGGGTGACTTGATTGCCCCCAACGACCAGAAGTACTGGGTCATCACGGCCACGTTGGATCCCAACGCGCGATTAGACCGCTTTGCGCTCCCGAAGCACCTCTGGTGGAACATGGACTCCTATGACGAACGTCAGGGTGGCATTAAGGTTGATCCCCAGCACCGTAACCTTTGGGTCCGTGCTCGTGGGGAATGGGCGGATGAAGCCCGCTTCACGGACGCCCAGGTGCGCTCCCTCACGTACGACGTGGGTTACAGCCGTGAGCTCAACAACGAGTGGAAGGCGAGCGTCTTTGGTGAGTACCGTGAAGCGACGGCCACTTTCCAGACGGTGGACGCGAAGACCCATGCCTATCGCTGGGGTGCTGGGGTGATTTTCACCCGCACGCGTGATCGTGACTACTTGGATATCGTGGGTCGCTTTACGCGCGACAACTTGAAGATGGCGAGCATCGGTTCTAACGCTCGACCGCACATGAATAGCTGGATGGCGAGCGTCGAATATGGCCGCCACTACCAGTATGAAAACGGTCGCTACTTGGTGCCGCAGATCCAAGGGACGATCCTTCGTATGAAGACGAAGAACTACCACTGGGAAGGTGGCAGTGTGACGTCGGATCACGTGGACGCTTATGGTCTTCGCTTAGGCTTGAAGGCGGGTATCGATAAGCCCAAGTACGGCGTTTGGGCACGTGCTGACCTTCTTCCGTCTTTCGATGGGAAGCAGGCTGTGTACGTGAACGTCCAAGGGGCGACCTTAACGCAGACGACCTCGAACTACGGGCTTGGCTTTGATTTAGGGGTGGGGGCACACCGCTTCTTGAATCAGAACTGGACCCTGACGGGGAGCGCGTTCTACAACCGTACGCCGGGCGTGAAGCGTGCCTTCCGCGCCAACGTCAACCTCACGCGCACGTTCTAATTCGATTCCTGAATCGACAATGTTGAAGGGCAGGCTCAAATACTGAGCCTGCCCTTTTCTTCTATGTGCGTTGAGTTGTTACGCCATCCGTAACGCCGTGGGATTGACCTCCACCACAAGATCGGCTTCCTCGTGAATCACACGCTGGTGCGAGACCATCACCATAACGGTGTCGGTTAAGTGGGTTTTGAGGAGTTTCGCCATCTTCACGGCATTGGGTTCATCCAAGGCGGACGTGCTCTCGTCCATCAAGAGCACCTTGGGGGACAACAACAGCGCTCGCGCAATGAGGAGACGCTGCTGCTCACCCCCGGACAAGGTCTGCCCCCAGGCGCGCACCGTGTTGAGGTCCTTAACCAAGCGTCCTAAGCCCACACGCTCTAAGACCGACGCTACCCTTTCGTCTGCAATCGAGTCCGGTGCCTGCGGATAGCAAAGCGTCGCCTTTAAGTCTTGCGTCGCTAACCACACTTTCTGCGGATAGTATTGAACGGGCTCAGTGGGCGTTTGAATGTCCCCTCGGTAATAGGGCCAGAAGCCGCCAAGGGCTTTCAAGAGCGTGCTCTTTCCTACGCCCGAGGGGCCTTTCACGACCACAAAGTCGCCAGGCTGCGCACTAAAGGCCACACGGTCGACCAAGGGCGTCCCGTCTTTCAGCGTCAAGGTGACATCCACCGAGACGCCGGCGTCTTGGGGAGAAGTCGTTTGACGCTCGGGCGCCGTCGCGGGCAACTCGGTCGCTAAGGCTTTTTCCAGTTGCGTTAAACGCTGAATCGTCGCGGTAATTTCAGCCAACTCACCGTAGGCGTGAATGAACCAACTCAAGGCCCCCGCCACCTGACGGAAGGCGATACGAATCTGCATCAAGCCCCCTAACTGGATGGCGCCCGATAAGAATTTAGGTAAGGCGAAAAAAAGCGGCGTCAAATTCGTCACTTGCGCAAAACTCACCGTAAAGAAGGCGAGATTACGGTTGCGATCCATTAAGTCGCGCCAGTTTTCGGTAATGCGTTGAAAAAGCACAGCAAGTCGTGCGCGTTCATTGGCTTCCCCGTGCTGGCCGGCCACACTTTCTGCGTTATGACGTTCTTCCACGAGCCCCACACGGAAGTCCGCTTCACGGCGTTGTTGTTCGAAATTTAACGCCATCAAGGGTTTACCGATTTTGTGCGTAATCCACGTGGCTAACGCCGTATAGAGTAAACACGTCCACACCATGTAGCCCGGGATCACCCAGTGGACGCCTGCGAAGTCAAAACTTAAGTCGCCCCCCAATTCCCAGAGGAGCACCACAAAGCTCACCAGCGTTAAGACGGAGCGCAAGAAACTAATCATGAGCCCTAAACTTGACTGAATGACTTTGCCCACGTCCTCTGAAATACGCTGATCGGGGTTTTCGCTCTCTAAGCCTTCGAGCTGCAGGCGGTAGCACCGACCGTCGCTAGCTAACCAGCGACCCAGCACATCGCGCGTCATCCAGGTTCGCCAATCAATGATGAGCTTTTTCTCTAACCAGTCGACGTAAACCAAGACCACGACAAAAACGGCCACAATCACCACAAATTCGGTGAGGAGCGAATAAATGCTCGCGGTGTCCAATTTTTGCAACGCGTTATAGAAATTTCGGTTCCAATCCGAGAGTCGAACCGAAAACCAAACGGTCGACAAACTCATGGCCACGACGACAATAAGAAGCCCCAGGGCTTTAAAACGGCCCTCTGAGCGGGTCCAGAACGGTTTGACCAATTGCCAATATTGGCGAATCGTTTCAAAAAGCAACATAGTGTTTTGTTTGAGAAAAGCTTCGGGCACAGGGCAAGCAACGCCGTTTCGTGCCTTAAAAAAGATTAGATATTGAGAAACGTTCTCAATTCTAACAAAGGAAGGGCGACGTAGAACAACGCCTTTTTTTGCGTGGTGGTGGGTTTTCTCGCGAACACCCCGTTTTTCTAGGCACTCTGCTAGACTTCGAAGAGAACCGACTCCTTGTGTTGACGTCCCTTATGCCGCAGTACTCGTTTATTGTTAACCTTTCACCTGAAAACTACGATAAAGCTCGCCGTCGTCTGGAAGCCCTGGGCTTTCCCATGAACGCGGCCTGCCAAGAGCTCTTTACCCGTACCTGCCGAGAAGGGGTCTTAGCCGTTCGCCAATTAACGCGTAAGGCTTTAAACGACCCCAAGTGCTTTGTCCAACCCGCGGACAAATGCTCGGTGAGCTTTCAAGTGGACGACGTCATCCTCAATATGGCGGTGAGCCTCTTGAGTCCCGATGGGATTACGCCTGAGAAGGCCATTCAGAAAATGCTCTTGGCGGTGTTGTACGACGCCAAGGTGCCCTTTGTGCGCGCGCCCCGCCGTCGTATTAAGCCGCAGGACACCAGTGCCTTACAGGGGGATTTGTTCGCACCAGTGGAAGCGACTGCAAGTGCGCCGGCAACGCCCCCGGTGACCTTGCCCCCCATTCGGGTGCCCGTGCCCGTCACGGAGGAAAAGCCCGAGGCCGCGGATCCGCAACTCGTGCCCACGACCTTAACGGAAACGGCCTTGTTGGATGGGGAAGCGAAATTAGAGTGGCGACTCCGTGAGCGTTTAGCGACGTTACCCGAACCCGACAATCCCCTCTTTCATGCGCCAGGCACCCCAAAGCAATTGGTCGAAACCCCGCAGTTTTATAAAGAGAAGGTGCAGATTAAACATCACCCCTTGCGTCAACTCTTGATTGCTGCGATTGAAGCGCTCTTCACGGATATTACGGTGTCGCGCGTCCCTGCCCGTACGCACCACGTAGCCGAGCACCCCAATGCACGCTTCACCGCCTTAGGGCACTACCGTGGTGGGGAATTCGGGAACCTCGGGGTTCTCTATGAAATGAACGACGATGACATCTGTCTGGTACGTTTCGGGGAACTCGACGAACTCTTTGAAACGCCGCGACATTAACGTTTTTCAAGAACGCCTGGAGCCTGATCTCTGGGCGTTTTTCGTTAGACTTTTGTCACAATTCTCGTCGTTGCTATCTCGAAATTTTGTCCGTTTTGCGTTAGGCTCAGGATAAAAGACTGAACAATGGTTCAGAGAAATACCGGGCACGGACCATCGCCCGCTTTAACGACTACCTTCTACTGGGAGACTAATCATGCGTCGACCCTTATGGCTTTTGACCTGTTTGAGTGCGTTAGGGGTCACTCTCACAGGGTGTACCCTCTTCTCAGACCCCAATACCCTCACCCCCACCACCGCTGACATTGCCCAGTGGCGTAATCAAGCGGGGCTCACCGTGAGTCCCCGCGACTTAACGCGTCCTGAGCCCATGGCCTTGGTGCGCTTTAAGGGGTTGCAAGCCACGAATAAATCCCAAGCCTGCCAGGTGCCGGTCCCCGTCGGGGTGGCTGAGAAGTCTGTCAAGGTGTATTGGGATGGAGAGTGCGCCAAAGGCTGGGCCACAGGGCTCGGTCGCGCCCTCGTGTTGGGACCCGACACCCACTTGGAAGCGATTACGATCTTTGAACCGGAGCACCCCAACGCCGCGCGCGTGGCCGTTATTCGTGACGTGAAGCGCCAAGAAACGTTTCGTGGGACCGTGAGCCCTGATCGGCTGGTCGGTGAAAAAGAAACCCTGGTGGAAGCCAATGGCGACGCATTTCGGGATTTCACCTTGCGCTTAAATGAAGGGAACGTCCTTTATGAAGCCACACGAAGCACCATGACCCCGACCGAAGTCACCACCCATGTGGTCGATGGCCGTGTGGAAGTGCACCATGAGCACGATGCCGATGGGCAAGGCGCAGACGATGTGACCGACCTCTACTGGTATGGTCCCAACAGTCGGTTAACGGAAAACGTCCCCTTCCGTGTGACGCGCCATGGGCGAGAGAAAACGTACGTACGTCAAAATGGGACGGTGCGCCCGGTGACGATGCCGCCAGAAGTCAACTTCTGGGCGCCGATGGATCGCTTGCTTGCAGAAGCCTCTGTCCCCTTAAACGAAGCACAAACGGCTCGCGACGCTGCCAAACGCTTAGAAGCGGACTACCTCTCGCAATTAGCCCGCCAAGACCGTGCGGTGCCCAAAGGGCTGGATCGCCAAACGTTCTTAGGGATTTTGGACTACGCCAAAACCTTTGAAGCGAAAGAAGCGTTAACGCAGATGAAGTTACGTAAAGAACGCGAAGAAGCGCTCTTACGGATGGCGAAACTCAGAGCCCTTCGTGCCGAAGAGGCCGCGCAACGCGCTTGGGAAAACCGGGCATGGTTCTACCGGTCGCCTTTCACGCGATGCTATCAAACGAGTAACGGGCTATTTTGTACGCCCTGGTAAAGGGTAAAAAGAAAGCCGTGTGGAGTTCCACACGGCTTTTCTTTATCCCTTAGTCGATCGGGTGACCGGCCTCACGGGCTTTTTCTTTGTCGCCCGCCACAAAGACCGCCATGCCGTCCGAGCAAAGGGCGCGAATGGCT
>JAHHRF010000059.1 GCA_020025955.1 Sutterella sp. | reverse complement strand
GGGGGCCATCGCGCACAATGCCGCCTACCTTTTGGCGCAAGACCGCGGTCAATAGCCCCACCGTTAAGCCTTGACTCAACGTTGTTAACTTTTCGCTTTGGGACGTAACAAAGTTTTAATGGGGTTAAAGTATTAATCCCCTCTTAGACAAAGGCTTATAGCCCGTCAGGGTATTTCTGCTGTTACATTTTGAAATACTCTGTCGTCCGCCGTCACACACCTAGGGAGAAAAAGGCGTAAAGTGAAACCGTGCCGTTGAACGCGATGAGCCGTTTTCAATGGGCACAGTTTCTCCTGATTCAGGTCCGAATGCCAAGGCGATTCCCAGGAGTCACTTGGACTTAGGATTCAAGGTTGAGTCAAGTTTAACTATGAGGGTTTGCTCCGACTGTCTTCACGATTGTCGGAGCTTTTTTTTATTCCGCTTGGAAAGCCACCGCGCGCGTACGGTGCCAGCGTGGAATCAAGGTGGAGAGCACCAAGAGAAGCGCAACGCTCAAAAACGCCACTGACAAGGGACGATCGATAAAGGTGGTCAGATCCCCGCGAGAGAGCACTAACGCTCGGCGCAGGTTTTCTTCCAGCATGGGCCCCAACACAAAGCCCAAAATCAAGGGCGTGCACTCACAGTCTAAACGCCACGCAATGTAGCCCACGAGACCAAACGCCATCATAAGCACCCCATCTAAGGGCGCTTCATTGACGCTATAGACCCCTAACGCGCAAAAGAGCAAAACCGCAGGGAAAAGCCATCGGTAGGGCAAGCGCAATACTTGCACCCACACGCCGATGAGCGGCAGATTGAGGATGAGCAAAAAGAGGTTTCCCAACCACATCGAGGCGATGAGCCCCCAAAAGAGCGCCGGGTTCGTGTCGATCACGGTGGGACCGGGCGTAATGTTATGCATCATCAAGGCCCCAATTAAGAGCGCCATGACGGCGTTGGACGGAATCCCCAAGGTGAGCATCGGGATAAAGCTCGTTTGTGCCCCTGCGTTATTGGCGCTTTCCGGGCCCGCTACCCCACGAAGGTTCCCCTCCCCAAAGGGCGGTTGTGCGTTTTTCCCCGCTAATTCTTTTTCTAAGCTGTAACTCGCAAAGCTCGATAAGAGGGCGCCTCCGCCAGGCAAGACCCCCAGGAGACTCCCCAACAGGGTGCCGCGCCCCATGGCAGGAAGTGCCGCTTTTAAGTCGGGGAGACTCGGCCAAATGCGACCCACCGATCGAATGTGCGTGCTGTGGCGTTGGCTTCCCTCTAAATTTCGGAGAATTTCCGCGACGCCATAGAGCCCCATAGAAAGCGCCACAAAGCCAATCCCGTCCATGAGTTCAGGGACGTCTCCCGTGTAGCGCAGGGCGCCACTCGTCATGTCCGTCCCGACGGTGCCAAGCAGCAACCCGCAGGCGAGCATCCCCACGGACCGCCCCACGTCAGCGCGTGCGAGCACCACGGCTCCCACGAGCCCCAAGAGCATTAAGGAAAATAAGTCCGCAGGGCTAAATTCAAAGGCGAAACGGCTCAAGGGTTCCGCAAAAAAAGCAATCAACCCCGTCGCGACGGTGCCTGCAAGAAAGCTGCCCGTCGCGGCAATCCCAAGCGCCACCCCCGCGCGACCCTGTCGGGCCATTTTGTAGCCATCTAAACAGGTGACCACAGCGCCCGCGTCCCCGGGGATATTGACGAGCACGGCGGTGGTCGACCCCCCGTACTGAGCGCCATAGTAGATCCCCGCGAGCCCAATCAACGCGCTGGTGGGCTCAAGCGAAAACGTGAGGGGCAAGAGCATCGCGACAGTAGCCACCGGCCCCATCCCAGGCAGCACCCCAATCAGGGTCCCAAGCGTCACGCCCCCTAAGCAGACCAAGAGGTTGTGGAGGCTCAGTGCCGTTTCTACCCCAAGCCACAACGACTCCAACCCCGTCATACGAGTGCCTCACCCCAGGCGACATAGGGAATGGATAGCCCTAAAACACCCTTAAAAAGAAGGATGGCTAAGAGGGTGAGCACACCCCCTAAAACGAGGCTTTCTTTAAAACGGGCTTCGCCCGTTGCCATTGAGGCCACCATCACTAAAAAGAGGCTTGCAGGAATGAGCCCTAAAAAGGGAAGGAATGCAAAAAAGCCCCCTAGCCCCAAAAAGACGAGGAGAAATGCCCCTAACTTAACGGGACGACCTGACACCTTCCACGCCAAGCCCCCTTGAAGGAGCCCCCCAAGGAGGTTAAGCCCGCCCATCGCGATTAAAAGGGCGGCAACCAAGCGCGGGAAAAAGGCAGGACCGGGGTTCGAGAGCGTGCCCACGTCCAGGTCTCCCAATCCGACCCAGCCCAAAAGGCCCACGGCCATAAAGAGGCACCCGGTTACGACGCGTTGGGTGGGGGGAGTCATAAGAGAGAAACTATCCTTAAAAAAGAAAAACGGGGGCAAAGTGCCCCCATTTTACTGATTGAACGCCCGCCTTGTGCACCTTACGGGGTGCCTTTGAGCATGACGCCATAACGACGGCGATCCGCGTACAAGGTGTTTTCAAGCCACGAGGCGTCCTTAAACCCAACGCCCTCGCCCAGACTTTGGGTGCGCGCTTTAAAGGTGTCCGAGGCCATTGCCGCCTTGATATCGGCTTGGCTTTTTTGAACCAATCCTTCTGGTGTCCCAGCCTTCACAAAGACACCCCACCAGGTGGTGACCTCAATGGGGAGGCCCTTTTCCGTTAGTGTAGGCAGGTTGGGTAACGCTGCCAAACGAGCCTTCCCTGTGACCGCCAAGGGCACCAAGTCGCCTGAAGCCACCAAAGCGCGAGCCGACGCCCAATTGTCAAAGATAAAGTCCGTGTGACCCGCCAACACCGACAAGCGCGCTTGCGCGGCGCCCTTGTACGCAACGTGGGTAATAGCGAGGTTTTCTGCGCGGTTTAGCGCGAGAAGCGCTAAGTGGCCACCCGAGCCCACGCCACCCGAAGCACCATTGAGTGTTTGGCTATGCGCTTTAACATAATCCAACCACCCATCAAAGTTGGTGATGGCGTGCTGCTTTAACCACTCAGGGGTGACTAAGAGAACGTTAGGCACCGTGACGAGCCCTGCCACGGGGGTCAAATCCTT
The DNA here is from genome assembly GCA_020025955.1 of Sutterella sp. Taxonomy (GTDB): domain Bacteria; phylum Pseudomonadota; class Gammaproteobacteria; order Burkholderiales; family Burkholderiaceae_F; genus Sutterella. The sequence goes on along the minus strand of JAHHRF010000059.1, from coordinate 7,310 downwards.
TTCAGTGTCCCATCGCGTGGGGTGCAAGTGCGGACCAATCGCCAAGGTTCCCACCGCCCCCAGAATGAGCGTCTCGCCATTGGCAGGACGTCGCAAGGCCGCTTCCACCCCAATCGCACCGCCAGCGCCCGGGCGATTTTCCACCAACACGCGTCCCAGCGTGGGTGTTAAGGCTTCACTCAACGCGCGCGCCGTCACATCAACGGGACCGCCCGCCGTAAAGGGGACCACGAGTTTCAAGGGCGCCGCCGTCACAGAGAGGGCGATGCTTCCCAAAAGGCTCACGAGCCCCACGGTCAAAGCGCGGATGACGACCTGACGGATCCCGACCATAGGCGTGACTCCAGAAAAACGAATAAAAGGAAAAGGACACTTCATGAAGTGAGTGTAAACGGTTTCTTCCCTTCAAGGGATAACCCTGGGGATTGACGAAAAAACCCCCGTCTTGGGGTGATTCCCGTTCACAAACGCCTTCATTTTAGGGTTTAATGGTGAAATTGGTTTTGAATGTTACGGTCGGCACTGCCCCGCAACGAAAAAAGTTTGAGTTTGGAGAGTCTCATGACGCGCTACAACGACAATGCCCTCAGCCCCTGGCCCTACCCCCGTTTAGCCGTACATCGTGCGGGGGGTGTCTTAGCCCCGGAAAACACCATGGCCGCCTTCCGAGAAGGCTTCCGTCACGGGTACCGTGCCATTGAAACGGATGCGATGTTAGCGGCCGACGATGTGCCCGTGCTCGTGCACGATGAGTTTTTCGGTCGCACGATCTCGATGCCGGGTGCTGTCCCCGACTACACGGGGGAACAAATCCGCACGATGGATGCAGGGAGCTGGTTCTCGCCCTTCTATGCTGGCGAACCCCCGGCGGGCTACGTGCAAGCCATGAACTGGTGCCGCAAGAATGGCGTGTGGGCCAACGTGGAAATCAAACCCGCCAAGGGTCATGAGCGCGATACGGGTCGCGTGGTGGGGGCCATCACCGCGCAGCTTTTCCGTGACGTCTTAGCGGACGAATACTCCAAGGACGAAGACTTGCGCCCGAAGCTCCCGCTCTTTTCGTCCTTTAAACCCGAAGCCCTCTTAGGCGCCAAAGAAACGGCTCCTCGCATTCCGCGCGGCTTCTTGATTGATGAGATTCCTGCCAATTGGTTGCAGATCTTAGAAGAGACCCAGTCCATTGCGCTTCACATCAACCACAAGCGTGCTACGCGTGAGTTTGTGCAGCAAATCAAGGGCGCAGGCTACTACGTCTTTTGCTGGACCGTTAACGACCCCCGTCGTGCCCAAGAACTCTTTGACTGGGGGATTGACGGGCTCTGCACGGACCGTCCCGATCTCTTGAGCCCGGGGCTCTAACGAGAGACTAAGGGAAAAGAAAACGCGATCAGTATTTGATCGCGTTTTTCCTTCTTGGGGCCGTCACACAAGAAAAAGGCGTTCTCGTCATCGAACGCCTTTTGCTGTCTTTGGGGGTTAATCCCCTTTCTTCTTTTTCCCGCCACTCACGGCTCGCGAGCGGTTGAATTGGACCACGTTGGGGCCAGCGGCCTTTAAGACGTCCTTCGGGGCGCTCTTTTGCACCTTGACCGCGGAGACAATGCTACGCAGCCCTTCAACGTCAAAAATGCGCACGTGCTTTTGGTTCACTTCAATGAGGCCATCGTGCCCGAAGCGCGAGAGCACACGGCTCACGGTTTCAAGCTTCAACCCCAAGTAAGACCCAATTTCAGCTCGCGTCATACGAAGCACGAATTCGCTGCGTGAGTAGCCACGCGACTCAAAGCGTTGAGAGAGCGACAGCAAAAACGCCGCCAAACGCTCTTCGGCGTACATGCTCCCCAGGAGCAACATCACCCCATTTTGGCGCACGATCTCACGGCTCAATTGCTTTTGAAAGTGCAGGGCCATCGCATGCACCGCTTCGCCCACTTCTTCTAAGCGCTCGTAGGGGATGACGCAGACTTCCGTATCTTCTAAGGCGACGACGTCGCAGGAGTAGACGCCCGAACTTAACCCGTCATAGCCCACCATATCGCCGGCCATGGAGAAGTTCGTCACCTGTTCGCGCCCGTCACTACTCATCACGGTGCTCTTTAAAAAGCCCAGACGAATCGCGTAGAGATTTTCAAAGCGATCCCCTGCGCAGTAGAGCGACTCGCCTCGACGCACACGACGGCGCGACGCGACCAAATCTTCCAGGCGTTCAAATTCCTTGAGCGAGAGGCCCATTGGCAGGCACGACTCACGCAAATTACAGTTTGAGCATGCCACACGCAACGAGGAAAGATTCATGTTGAGGTTCCTTTTCTATCGTTATTCTGTTTTTGCCACAACAAGTCGGGCGCCGGTGGGGGAGAAAAACAGGGGGTCTAATGCGTTTTCGTCATCACAAGCCCCCTAACCCTCCTCGAGGTTAGAGACCGTTGTACAGCGGAAACTTGGGCCAATAATTTAGCGCTAATCTTTGCGCTCTAAAATGGCAGAAAAAGCGAAAAATCGTTTCTCCGCTCTTTTCGACCCCCACTGGACTTCGGTTAGGCAAACCGCGAAAACGCGCCTGCGGACTTGACGAATATCAAGTCTTTGGCAGTTTCAGCGTTAATAATATCAGGAAGTTTGCGCCAAGTCATAAAGTGCCAAAACCCAAAAGGAAAACCCTATGACGAATCCTGCCACGAGTGGTGTCGAGCTCCCCGAGCTTGACTTATTGAAAAAATTCGATGTGCCGGCCCCGCGTTATACGTCGTATCCCACGGCAGACCGTTTTAATAGTGCTTTAACCGCCGAGGATTATGAGCGTGCGCTCTCCACTCGCCACGAAGCGGAAAAGCCCGCGGACCTCTCGCTCTACGTTCACGTCCCCTTCTGTCAGGACGTGTGCTTTTATTGCGGTTGCAACAAGATTGTGACGCGCGACCACTCTCGCAGCGCCGAATACTTGGACGTGTTAACCCAAGAAGCCGATTTAATTAAAGCCAAACTCTCGGGCTCTCACGAACTCGCCCAGTTGCACTTTGGGGGTGGCACGCCCACCTTTTTAGATAACGCCGAGTTAGAGCGCTTGATGACGATGCTCACCTCGCGCTTTCCGTTGGCTCAAGGCGGCGAATTCTCCATCGAAGTGGACCCTCGCACGTGCCCGGCGGACAAGATTAAGCACCTCAATCAGTTGGGGCTCAATCGCATGAGTTTGGGCGTACAGGACTTTAACGAGCCCACGCAAAAAGCGGTCAACCGCATTCAGCCCTTTGATTTGGTGAAGGACACCATGGAGACGGCTCGCGCCAATGGGTTTGAGTCCATCAACATGGACTTAATCTATGGGTTACCGAAGCAAACGCGTGAAACCTTTGCCCACACGATCGATCAAGTCATTGAATTGAGCCCCGATCGTATTGCGCTTTACCACTACGCGCATCTGCCGAACCACTTCAAGGCGCAACGTCGTATTTTGCCCGCCGATCTGCCTGGCACCGTGGAAAAAGTCAACATCATGTTTGATGCGATTACGCGCTTGACCGCCAACGGCTACCGCTACATCGGGATGGACCACTTCGCTAAGGAAACGGATGAGCTCACGCTCGCCCAAAACGAAGGGACCTTGCAGCGTAACTTCCAGGGCTATTCCACCAAGGCCGAGTGCGACATGGTGGCCTTAGGGGTGTCGTCCATTTCTAAGGTGGGTGGGCTCTATGCCTGCAACCCGCGTGAGTTGCCGGACTACTACGAAGCGATTCGTGCGGGGCACTTGGCCACCAACCGCGGGTACCAGTTGTCCGACGACGATCGCCTGCGCCACTACGTCATCATGACCGTGATGTGCAACTTCGAAATCGTGAAAAAGGACGTCGAAGCCCGCTTTGGCATTAACTTTGATGAGACCTTTGCCTACGAATTAGAGCGCATGCGCCCCTATGTGAAGCACGACCTCGTGGAAGTCTTAGACGATCGCATCGTGGTGCTCCCGAAGGGGAAAATCTTTGTGCGCGCCGTCGCCATGCAGTTTGACCGCTATTTGCGTGAATCCACCCGCGCTGGGGGCTATTCCCGCATTGCGTAAAGGTCGTCCCCCGCTTGACGCTTAAACCCACCCCGTGTGAGCCCAATTCGCACGGGGTTTATCGTAAGCGAGTACAATAGACGTTTCTTTGGCGACGTGAAGCTCCCAATGCGTTTGAGCACACGACGCCGCTAGACCCAATTTTCTTTTTTTCTTCCCATTTCAACATGAAAGTCGCAGATATCCGTCGAACTTTTTTGAAGTTCTACGAAAGTAAAGGTCACACGATTGTGGCCTCCTCGCCGGTTGTGCCCGGTGACGACCCCACCCTCCTTTTCACGAACGCTGGGATGAACCAGTTCAAGGACGTGTTCTTAGGGTTCGATAAGCGCCCCTATAACCGTGCTACGACCTCGCAGAAGTGCATTCGCGCGGGTGGCAAGCACAACGACTTGGATAACGTCGGTTACACCGCTCGCCATCACACGTTCTTTGAAATGCTCGGGAACTTCAGCTTTGGCGACTACTTCAAGCATGACGCGATTCATTTCGCCTGGGAACTCTTGACCCAGCACTTCCACCTGCCGGCCGAGAAGCTCTGGATCACGGTCTACGAAGAAGACAACGAAGCCTACGACATCTGGAACAAGGAAGTGGGCGTGCCCGCGGAGCGCATTGTGCGTATCGGCGACAACAAGGGCGGCCGCTACAACTCGGACAACTTCTGGGCGATGGGTGACACGGGGCCGTGTGGTCCCTGCACGGAAATCTTCTATGACCACGGTGAAGACGTGGCCGGTGGCCCTCCTGGGAGCCCCGACGAAGACGGTGACCGTTACATCGAAATCTGGAACTTGGTGTTCATGCAGTTTAACCGTGACGAAAAGGGCGTGATGCATAAGCTCCCGAAGCCCAGCGTCGACACGGGGATGGGGTTAGAACGTGTGGCTGCCGTCCTTCAGGGCGTGCACACCAACTACGACATTGACCTCTTCCAGAATTTGCTCGCTGCCTCCAAGGCCGCAGTGGAAAGCGTAAGCGACGTGGCGGTGGATCCCACCAGCCCCTCGTTAAAGGTGATTGCGGACCATATCCGCTCTTGCGCCTTCTCGATTGCTGACGGCATTGTGCCGGGCAATGAGGGGCGTAGCTATGTGCTTCGCCGTATCTGCCGTCGTGCCATTCGCCACGGCTACAAGCTCGGTGCTCGCTCCCCCTTCTTCTTTAAGTTAGTGGATGCGGTGCGCGCTGAAATGGCCGAAGCCTACCCTGAACTCAACAAGCCCGAAATCGCCAAGGTGATTGAAGACGAAGAACGCCGTTTCTTCCAGACGATCGCCAACGGCATGCAGTTGCTCGAAGAAGCCATTGCCGCCAATGAAAACGGGATCTTAGACGGTGAAGTGCTCTTTAAGCTTCACGACACGTACGGGTTCCCCGCGGACTTGACGGGTGACGTGTGCCGTGAACGCGGTTTAAAGATTGACGTCGAAGGCTTTGACGCCGCCATGGCGCGCCAGCGTGAAGCCGCCCGTGCCTCGGCCAAATTCAAGATGAATGCGGGGCTCGACTACCAGGGCGACGACACGGTCTTTACCGGTTACGACACCTTAGTGGAATCGGACGCACGTGTCTTAGCGGTGTTCGTCAACGGCGAAGCCGTGAACGAAGCCCAGGCCGGTGACGACGCCGTTGTGGTCTTTGATCGTACCCCCTTCTATGCGGAATCGGGCGGTCAGTGTGGCGACACGGGCACGGCCAAGAACCCGGGCACGATGTTAGAGATTTTGGACACCTTCAAGGTGAAGGGCGCCGTGACGGGGCAGCACGCTCACGTGGTGGAAGGCTCGGTCAAGGTGGGGGACACCTTCGCCTTAGCCGTGAACGAAGCTCATCGTGAAGCCAGCATGCGTAACCACTCGGCCACCCACATGATGCAAAAGGCCTTGAAGAAGGTCTTGGGCGAACACGTCCAGCAAAAGGGCTCGTTGGTGAACGCTGAACTCACCCGCTTTGACTTTGCGCATAACCAGCCCGTGACCGACGAAGAACTCCGTCAGGTTGAAGACTTGGTGAACGCTGAAATTCTCGCCAACACCCCGGTGTCGGCCGAGGTGATGAGCTTGGACGCCGCGAAGGACGCCGGCGCCATGATGCTCTTTGGTGAAAAGTACGGTGACGAAGTGCGCGTGCTCTCGATTGGCTCCTCCAAGGAACTCTGTGGCGGTACGCACGTACGTCGCACGGGTGACATTGGTAGCTTTGCCATCCTCTCGGAAGGGGGCATTGCCGCAGGCGTTCGTCGTATCGAAGCCGTGACGGGTCTCAATGCGCTCAAGGTGGCTCAGAACAATGCCCGCGCCTTAGCTAACGCTGCTCGCGTCATGAAGGTGCAGACGGCGGAATTGCCTGAAAAGCTCGCCCAGCAGGGTGAAGACCTTCGTGCATTAGAGAAGCGCGTTGCCGAACTCAAGAGCCAGTTGGCCGCTCAGATGGGTGAAGCCCTCTTAGCCAAGGCCGTTGAAATGCATGGCGTTAAGGTCTTGGTGGCTCGCATGGATGTGGAAGCCAAGGTCCTTCGTGATGAAGCCAACAACATGCAGTCGCGCTTACAGGGTGGCGTTGTGTTCTTAGCCTCGGTGGCCGAGGACAACAAGGTGTCCTTAGCGGTTGCCGTGGGTAAGGCTAACACCGCCAAACTCAAGGCCGGTGACCTCGTCCGTGAAGTCGCTGGCAAGCTCGGCGGCAAGGGCGGCGGTAAGCCCGACCTCGCCATGGCCGGTGCCCCGAGCGCTGACGGGCTCGATGCCATCATGGCTGAGCTCCCGGCACTCATTGAGGCACGCCTCGCATGAGTGAGGTCACGCTGACGATTACGCTCCCAGGGCTCGTTTGCCCCATGCCCATCCTCAAAGCGAAAAAAGCGCTCATGGGGATGGCCGGGGGTGAGGTCCTGAAGGTGGTGAGTACCGACAAAAAGAGCACGGAAGACTTTCAAGTCTTTTGTCGCCAAACGGGTCACACCCTGATGGATCAGTTTGAATCGACCTGGGAGGGTGCGCCCGCCTATGTGTCCGTAATCAAACGTCGTCACTAAGCCCACCCGCATACAAACGCCCTGGTGTCTACCTAAGACCCAGGGCGTTCATTTTTTTGGCTAAGAAAAAGCCCCTCAAACGTTTGAGGGGCTTTGTCGTTATGGGTTAGAACGCGCGCTCTAAGGTTACCGACGCACGCACGGCCGGCTTCACGCCGACGTGCTTCGTGACAAAGGTGCTCCCCGTCACACGCCAGTTGGCATCGAGTT
>JAHHRF010000058.1 GCA_020025955.1 Sutterella sp. | reverse complement strand
GTACCAAAGGCAATCAAGCAGCACTGCGCCATGGAGAGGAAGTGTTCTGATGGCCACAAGTACCAGCCGCCGGCATTGTCGTACATCTCAATTAAATAACGCTGCAGCGGATCCAAGGCCACGTTAGCGGGGACTTCACTGTTTTCGTACCCACAATCCCCCGTGGGGAGGAACCAATCGGGTGCCCATTTGTGCAGCGGAATCCCAAAGGGATACTTCGGATCCAAAGAGCACCCCTGAAGGCCAAAGAGGGCATCCATATCGGTGGAGTGCACCGCATGGTGAATGCGCGCAAGCTTTAACGAGCACATCACCCCATAGATGGACGAGGCCACAGCTAATACATAGCCCACAAGACGCAAAATCAAAGACCGCGGATAGGGCAGGGCGATTAACCCGGCGAGTGCAATCCCGAGGAAAGCGGCTCGGATGTAGACACACTGCTCACAGGGCTTCATGTATAAGTACACCTGAAAGACGTTATGCGCCAGGATAATCAAGGAGGCGGCCAATACCGCCATCAAACCCCACAGGAAACGCGAGTGCGGTTCTAACCAAGCGGGAATTTTCATGGGTTTACTCCTTCTTGGCGAGCATCACCACGAGTTCTTCAAAGCTGCCTAAGCTCTTAATGGCTTGCGTCATGACGAGGTATTTGCCATTGACGACATAGGCGGGAACCCCCTGAATCTTGGCGATGTCGTAGCCGGCTTTCCAATGGTCCGTTAAGGCTTGTGCCTTCGGATCGGCACGCAGGGCATTGGCTTGAGCCTCATCCATCCCTAAGGCGTCTAACCCCGTCTTCATAAAGGCGGCTTCGCCTTCAGGCCAACGTTGGTTTTTGCGATGGTAGGCCGTATACCAGGCGTCTTTCGCTTTTTTGAATTGGCTATCCTTGCTTTCTACGTTAAGACCCTTGGCTTCGTCCTGAAGTAAAAGGGCAGCCAAGAGTTCACTGGCAGGACGACCGAAATTGCCTTTGGTTTCCAAATGCCAGGGTTCAAACTTCAAGTTAGTTTTCGATTCAATGGCGGGGACTAACTTCGGATCAACGCCCACATCAAAGCGATAGCAGAAGGGGCAGGCGTAGGACCAGATCTTGACGAGTTTACCTTCCCCACCAGCTAAGGGCTTTTCCAAGGTGATGTAATCGGTGCCTTCCGTAAAAGCCTGGGCGGCTAACGGGAAACTTAAGGCAGCAGAGGCTACGAGGGCGCTAACAGACAATAAAAGACGGCGTTTCATGGTTCGTCTCCTTCGACGGGTGTTGCTTCTTTTTTGGAGAATTTAAGACGGTCGCGTGGGCGTCCGAAGACGTTTATCCCACGCGACCTTTAAGCGGTTAGTGACCAAACGCTTCCTTCAGGTCAACCGGCATGGCCTGATAGCCCATCGCCCCATGGAACTGAATTTCAACGCTGGGTTCTTTATCGCCCCACTTGAATTCATTGATGTAGGGGTTCGGAGCGGATTCAAAGGCGCCCGACTTCATGTTGAAGGTGCCGCCAGCCGTAGCCGAATAGACAAAGACGGAATCCTTGTCGGTCTTGTATTCGGTGATGGACGTCACCGGGGAGTACCAACCGTTACCACGTTCTTTACCGTAGTCCCAGATCTGTTCAACCGTGCCCTTTTCCTGGTCGATCTTGTAGATGACCGCGCGGCTGTATTTCATGGAGGGGAGCGCTGGCTGTTCCATCCCACGACCGTCACCGTTATCGAAGACGGAGAGATAGAAGAAGCGCTTGTCGCTCTTGCTGGGGATACGCCAACCCGTGTGCTGGGTCCACGTCCAGTCAAACTTCGGGTCATTGCAGCTGCGATCGTCACACTGAGCGGGCGAGCCGTCCTTGTGCACGGGCTTCAAGACCTTGTCGGCATACTTTTCGCTCCACCCTGCGGGTGCCCCCATGATCCACTTCACCTGGTGGTCGCGACCAATCTTGATCACGGCACTCTGGTGGCGAGAAGAGATGATGATGGAGTCGTCCGTCGGGTCATAGTCAACGGAGTTGACGTGCGCCCAGTTGCGGCCCGGCCCCGTCCCCACGATGTCACCGAAGTGATTCTGGGCCTTGAGGTCCTTGTCAGACAACGTGTGACCGGCTTGCGAGGCGTCGATGTTTAAGCACACAGCCCCTTGGTCTAAGGCCTTTAAGACGACGGAGCGGTTCGGGTCAAGAATGTCAAAGAGGCGCCATTCGTCCACGACGTTCCCGTTTTCGTCCACTTCAATGATGACGTCACGCACGGTGCGCACGTGGGTCTTGCCATCCGGGAAGACATAGTCGGAACTGGCAACACGAAGGAGCATGTGCCCGTTAGGCATCGGCTTCGTGGCATGGCTAAAGTCGTTGTAACCCGCTGGGAGGGTACGATTAAAGATCTTGCGGCCCAGGAGATCATACTTCACATAGTGTTGACCGTAACCCCAGACAAAGGCGCCGTCCTTATCCTGACGGAAGCCCATCATAATCCCCGCATTCAAGGGATTACGTTGGTCGTAGATGCTGCGCGGATCCATGTACCATCGCAAGTCCCCCTTGGAGTCATAAATGGCATTTTGCGGGGGATAGGACCATTCTAAGGCACCGCCCTCAGGGTTATTCCACACCACACGACCACCGTTGGCGGGCGTAGCGAGCATGTTGTTGACCAAATAGAGACGGTCTTTAAACTTCGGATCCATCTTCTTGACGGTAGCCTTCGGGAAGGTGGCTTCTTCACCGGCATAACCCGTCATCGGGATGTTGGCGGGGCTCGCATAAATCTTGTAGACCTCGTCCTTTACTTCCTTCGATTCGCCATTGGCAATACGGGTGTAACTGACATGGACTTCCGTTTTGTAATCCGGGTAGAGACCAAAAATCGGGATCCCGCCATGGGTACGACACTGCGTATCGCTCACCTTATAGGCGATATCGGGACCGCCGTCTTTACCCACAACACGCACCGAGACGTTCTTTAACTGGTAACCGCCATTACGAATCACGGCCGTTAACGGTGCGATTTCATAGGGGTTCAATAAAACGGCCCCAATCTGCCCCGAATGGGGGTAGCGAACCTGAGCGCCAGACGGACCGCCAATAGCAAAGGCAGTCGAGGCAATCCCCAGAGCGAGAGCGGAAATCACGAAGGGCTTTAAAGCACGATGGTATTTGACGGACATATCAAAATCTCTTTAGAGTAGTAGTCAAAGGTCGGGAGAGGGGTAACCATTTTGGAGACGGGTCATGTCTTCTTGGTCCCCATGCCTTAAACATAAAGGACTAGGGCGCCCGTGTGAATCTGAACATTCCTTGAGGAACTTGCAGATGTTGACGACTTACCGTCCCGAGAAATACAAGTTGATGAGCCTCAATCTCATGGAACTGGATTTTTTCCGTGAAGTCTATGAAACGCGAAGCCTAACGGCGACAGCGAAGCATTTTGGGGTATCGCTCTCAACTGCCTCTCGGACACTGAAAAAGCTGCGTGAGACGTTGGATGATCCGCTCTTTGTGAGAACGCAACCGTTATTGATCCCGACGCCCAAAGCCGATGGATTAATTGAACCGGTGAAGACGCTACTTTCACAAACGGACCACTTTTTGGAACTCAAAGCCTTTCGTCCGATTGAGATGGTGCGGCAGATCCGTATTGGGGCGGTAGATAACGCGCTCTACTGCGTATTGCGTCCCTTTATTGAAGCGTTTGTCCGAGAAGCCCCACACGCGTCCATTGACTTTGTGCCCTTGGATAGGCCGCTCTGGGACATGCTTGAAAATGGAGAGCTTGATGGGGCGATTTGCCCGACGGTAATCCCCATGTCGCCCAATTGTGAAAGCTTGACGCTCTTTCCTGTGACCTACGCACTGTGTATGCGCAAAGACCACCCGCTCGCCCTTCAGTATCGAGCCGGGAAACCCTTTACCCGCGCGGACTTGGCGAACTTCAAGAAGGTGAGCCTAAGTAACGCGTCAATCCCTGCGCATCAAATCTTTTCCTTGGACGAGCGCAATTACTGCGGGGAAGCCTGGCAAGAAGTCGGGATGACGGTGCCGTACTTTTTGGCGGTGCCAGCGGTTCTTTCCGTGACGGACTACACCTGCGTGATGCCCACGCAAACCGCCAAAATCTTGCAAGCGGAAATGCACGGGAATGTGGAGATGATGGTCTTTCAGTTGCCCACAAAGAGTCCCACGAGCCCTGACTTTTCCGGCTACTTCACGCGCTTTGTATGGCACAAACGCATGAATGGGGATCCAGCCATGGAATGGATGCGCGGGCTTTTAGCGCACTATGTGAAAACGCCAGAGCCTGACCCCATTGGTTGGTTAGGGGAGGTGGATCAAACGAATGAATACTTTTTGCCTTGGAATAGCGAGGGCTAAATGAAGAAAAGGGTGCGAATGCTCGCACCCTTTCACTTACTTGAGTCGTCGACTCTTAAACGCGGCTTTAATCACGTCGCCTTGGACTAAGAGGAGACCCCCAAAGACTAAGCTTGCCCCTACGATAAAGCTCGGCTTTAATTCTTCCCCCAGTAAGAGGATGGAGAGCAAAATCGCAAAGATGGGGGTTAAGAAGGACAACACCCCGAGGCGTGAGGCGTAATAGCGCCCTAACATCCAGCACCAGGTGAGGTAACTCACAAAGCTCACAATCACGGCTTGGTAGATGAGGTTCGTCCAGCCCCAGAACTGCGGCTCAAAGTGCGTTTGCCCCGTGAGGATCACCGCGGGCACCATAAAAAGTAACCCACCAAAGAGCTGCCAAAAGAGCATTTGGGTGGGGGCGGACTCACTCAAAGGCGTTGTGCGAATCGTAATCGTCGTCACCCCCCAGCTAATCCCCGCTAAAAGCCCAAATAGGTCCCCTAAGAGCCAAGCTTCTTGAGCGTCAGTGAGTTCTCCTGAATGGAGCGCCGGGTACAAAATCGCAAACGCAACCCCCGAGAAACTCGTGATGATCCCGATCCACTGACGGTAGTTGAGGCGCTCTTCAGCAATGGCCCAACTTAAACCCAGCGCGGCAAAGAGGGGAGCGGAATAAAGGAGCACAGCGATGTGAGAGCTGGGCGCCAAGCGCAAACCCTCTGCGACGAAATAGAATTCCCCAAAGTAGAAAAAGCCCGCGAGCAGGCCATGCCACGGCTTTACCGCCTTCGACCACTTTTCTTTGAGCCAGAAGCGTTGTGCCAAGATGACGAGAAGTAACGCCCCCACCGTACGAATCAAAATCTGTAAAAGGGGCGCGACCTCAGGCCCCGTCCCTTTAATGGCAACCTGCTGCAAGCCCCAGATAAAGCAACACGCCACCCCTAACAAAAAGGCGAGCCCATCCAAAGGGCGACGACTGGGTTTCTTGGGGGGTTCACGCGAATCTAAAACGTCTCCCATCTAAACGCTTTCCTACTGATGAATGTTTGAAGTGTGAAAGGACTTAAGTATGCGCTTTTTACACAGATTTTTCCAATCCCGACGGGATAAGTCAGATTTATTTGTTTCTCTTGTGGGTCAAAAGAAAAAAGCCGACTGGATAAATCCAATCGGCTTACGTTTCCCAGTCAAGGTGAGGGCGACAGGAGAAGCCCTCACTTTATTGGAACGTTTACGGTGCTAACGCTTAGCGGTTCGACACCTTGGGCTGATCCCAGACGTACATTTCAGGAATGTCGCCCGTCCACTTTTCAACCTGGCAGAGGATCGTGTTCGACACGTTACCCTGAGCGAGGCTCGAGGTCGGGATGTCCTGCGTCAAGGAGTTCGAGGACCCATGGACGTCAACAAGACCGTGCTGCGTTTCGGCCGGCGCAAACCAGGCACCTTCCTTAATACAGATCACGCCCGGCATCACTTGTTCGGAGACATAGGCCACCGACATGCACTTACCACGCTTGTTGGAAACCAAGAGGAGGTCACCATTCTTGATGCCGCGGTCCTTAGCGTCCTTCGGGTTGATGAGGCAGGGTTCACGACCGTCGATATCATAGTAGCTGTGGCTCGTCGTGGAGTCGAGCTGGCTATGCAAGCGATAACGGCTCTTACCGACCACAGCGCCCAAGGGAGCCTGCTTCGTGGCGGTGTTCAAGCTTTCGTTGGGTTCGAAGTAAGCCGGGTGACCCAAGCAGTCCGCGTAACCGTAACCGGCCACCTTCGGGCTAAAGAGCTGGATCTTGCCGGATTCCGTACCCAAGGCATGCGTCTTCGGGTCAGCGCGGAAGTCGCCCAACTGGACATACTCTAAGCTCTTCGGGTCGATGTCATACATGATGTAACCCTTTTCCCAGAACTCTTCAAAGCTGGGCATCTTCTGGCCGAGCATCTTGCCCATGGCAGCAGCGTCGTTGTAGAGCTTTTCAATCCATTCGTCTTCCGTACGACCTTCGGTGAAGGCTTCACCAATGCCCATACGCTTAGCGATTTCAGCGTGGATCCAGTAGTCAGAACGGCTTTCGAACTGAGGCTCGATCACCTTCTTCATGGCGACCATCCCTTCATTGGCGTAGGTACCGATGTTGGAGATGTCGTTATGTTCAAACGTGGTGCAAGCCGGGAACACGATGTCAGCGTGGCGAGCGGTAGCCGTCCAGTTGATATCCGTGCAGATCGTGACTTCCGGTTTACGCCAAGCTTCTTCCACCTGGAAGGACTGCGGCTGGTGACCGAACGGGTTACCACCGGCCCACATCACGAGGCGGATTTCAGGATAGGTAATCTTCTGACCGTCGAAGTCGATAACCTTGCCAGGATTCAAGAAGCAATCCGGGAAGCGAGCCACCGGGATGGACTTCGCACCCTTCCAGTTTTCGTTGAAGGACTTGGCAGGCTTGACGGAACCGGACACAGCGCCCAAGAAGGGGCCCATACCCGTGGGAGAACCGCCGCCAGAGTACTGGTAGTTGGTACCGACACCGCCACCAGGAAGACCGATCTGACCGGCCACGCTCATCATGGCATAGCCCATCCAGTGGAACTGTTCACCGTACTGAGCACGCTGCGGACCCCAGCCCATCATGACCATGGTGCGGTTGTCAGCGATTTCGTGAGCGAGCTTCTTGATGACCTTGGCAGGAACGCCCGTCTTGTCAGCGGCCCAGGAGACGCTCTTCTTGACGCCGTCGGTCTTACCTTCGACGTAGTCGAGGAATTCGCGCCAGCCAGCCGTGTAGGTCTGGAGGAACTTCATGTCAGCCTTCTTGGAGGCCAACATTTCGGAGATCACACCCAACATCAAAGCCGTGTCGGTACCCGGACGGACCTTAATCCAGTCGGAACCCAAGTATTCAGCGGTGTCAGGGTAGAGGGGGTTAATGGCGATGGTCTTCGTGCCCTTGGCCTTCAAAGCCTTGAAGTAGCCAGAGGACTTATGAATGGTGGTGTACCAGTCAATGTCGTTGGTGATCAAGGGATCGCAACCCCAGAAGATGACGCGCTGGCTCTTTTCAATGACGACGTCCCAGCAGGTGGAACGGGGGTCACCGGAACCAATCACGTAGGGGAGCATACGGCCCACCGCTGCGTAGGAGTAGTTGTTTTCGCCAGCAACGTAGCCGCCACGAGCGGAGAGGAGGCGGTTAACCATGTACATACCGCCGTTGACCTTGCCGGAGGACTGCCAACCATAGGACGTGCCCCAAACAGCGGAGGGACCATAGTCGTCATAGATGCGGTCGATGTGCTTGGCGGCCAAATTCAAAGCCGTATCCCAGTCAACGCGGACGTATTCGTCACGACCACGCTGGTCGCGAGAAGCCGGACCATTTTCCAAGAAGCCCTTACGGACATACGGATAACGGATACGAGCGTTGTTATAGGGGAGGTTTAAGTAACCCGGGAGGTTAACGCTGGGGTCATAGTCGTATTCGAACGGACGATAACCGCAAACGCGACCGCCCTTAACCTGAGCGTAGAAGATCCCCCAACGGCTGGCCGTAATGGCTTCACCTTCGTTCAAGAAGGACTTGCCTAACTTGAAGGTCTTAGAGATGGAGACATCACCCACACCCTTCGGGGTCGGTTCGAAAACGGCAGTGCCCTTTAAAGCGCCGGCTTCCAACGCCTTTTCGCAACGGACTAAGGGTTGGGCAGCTTCAGCACGAGCGGTCGGGAGCGCAGCAGCGACCCCAGCAGCACCAGCACCAGCCAAGAAGCGACGACGGGACGTAACGGACATAAGTCCTCCTTTTAGGGTTGTTAAGATCCGTGCTTTGGGAAGCGCAGATCATTTCAATGTGTTTGGTCTTGGTCGGATTTGGGCGGGGATCCTTAACGACGGGGTCGAAGGGTTTACCCAAATCACGGATTCCTTTAAGCATGACGACTTTACCCCTAAGGAGGGAGGGCCTCTATTTGTAAAGAAAAGATTTTGATTTGTCTTGAATCAATTCAAACGGGCAACTTAACACTCGTTCTTTCCATAAGAGAATAACGATTTCGGTTAATCCAAGGGTTTCTTTGTAGTCCTTTGGTACTAGGTAAGGGGATAGGGGAGAAAAAATTGATAGATTACGCGAAATTGGCTGAAATCTTGAAAAATTGGCGTTTCGTCCGTCACTTACAGATGAAAATCATTCTTATCTGCTCAAGACTACTTAGATGGGGTTATGTGTTCTCTAACCCTTTTATGAAAAAGAGGGGGCTTTTTGTGCTCAATGTTTAATCACCCTGAATTGCGAATTTAACAAGGCGAAACTTTCATTTCTCGGAATGCAAAAAATAGGGAATTTTGACGGAGTTAGCTGTCTCGAACTTATCCAAAAGGTGTCTAAAAATTCAGGAAGGCATGAGTCGAAATTTCTCCCCAATTGAGCGCTTTCTTTCGTTTGCGCTTTTGGGGCTAACCAGAGGGGGTGTGGTGGTTGGGCGTGGCCCTCGACGTGCTCAGAATCGCGTACAATTCAAAGAACGCAAATGGAAACGATTTCGTTTCCCATTGAGCCTTTTTCAATGTGTGGAAAAGGGCTTTCTTTTTTTCTTTTGATTGGGTTCTCATGTACTTGCCCCCTGTCGCAACCGCTCAAGGAGACGGAACGTGTTGCCGTTAACCTTGGGTGTCGACCGTCAATTACTCAAAAGCCTTCGCGCTAAGAAAATTGCCCGTGCGGCATTGCTCTTAGCCATCCTCTTTCATGCAGGGCTCATTGCGCACTTTGTCTTTAATCAAGGGGCGCAATTAAACGTGGGGCAATACGCGCAGCAAGATCTCTCGGAAGGGGCTCAGAAAGGGGGCATCCCTCAGGTGCTGGAAATGGTGACGATTCCTGATTTGGAACCGGAAGTAAAACCTGAGCCCGAACCGGAACCCGAGCCCGAGCCAGAACACGAGCCCGAGCCCATCCCGACGCCAGAGCCCCCGATTGCGGTCGAGGCCCCTGAGCCCGAGGACGCGGATCTCGGCGCAGTCCCCCCGAAGGTGGAAACGCCCAAGGTGGAAGAAAAGCCGAAACCCAAACCTGAGCCTAAACCAAAACCGAAACCGAAACCAAAGCCTAAGCCCGAAAAGCCCAAGGTCGCGAAAAAGGTGGTCGATACCCCGAAGCCCGTGACGGATGAAACGCTTACACCCACGAGCTCAAAGAACGTGAGCGCTGGCGCCGCTGGGACGCATGACGCAGCCGGCAAAGAAGGGGACGGCAAGGACGCTACAACCGCCGCCATGATTAGCGGCAACTATGCGGATCACCCCAAACCCCCGTACCCGGCGACCAGCGTGGATAACGGGGAAGAGGGCACGGTGCGCTTAAGTGTCGTGGTGGAGCCTGATGGGCGCCCGAGCTCGGTGAAGGTTGTGAAATCGAGTGGCTTTAGAGCGCTTGACCGATCCGCCTTAAAGACCGTGCGAAAGCGTTATCGCTTTATCCCGGCCACGCGCCTAGGGGTCCCGGTGCGCTCCACGTACGAATTCGATATTTCTTTTGTTCTTCACTAATTTTTGTCTTTATAGAAAAGGTCACCCATGACGGAACTCACCCCTGAGGTTACTCAGAATCCTTCGTCGACAACGGATATGTTTGATTTGGTGCTCTCGGGCGACTGGGTCTTACAAGCCGCGTTCCTCTGTTTAGTGTTAATGAGCGTATTGAGTTGGGCGACGATTCTCTACCGCTTGATCGTGGCGATTCGCGTTGAGCGCGCCTTAAAGCGTCATGCGGCGGTGTTTCAACATTCTGACGCTAAGAATCTCGACGATGCGCTCACGCAAATGAACGGCGTCTCCCCTTTGAAGACCATGATTGAAGAGGCGCTCAAAGCTAAACGTGAATACTTTGGCCAGCAAAATACCCTTTTAACCCGCACGATGCGCTTCTCCGACTACTTAGAGCGCGCCATTCGTTATGGGTTGGATCAGACGCTTCACCACATGGACGGGGGCTTAACGCTTTTGGCCACCATTGGGGCCACCGCCCCCTTTGTGGGTCTTTTTGGTACGGTCTGGGGGATCTATCACGCGTTGATTAATATTTCGCTCTTGGGGTCGATTAACATCGCCACGATTGCCGGTCCCATTGGGGAAGCCTTGATTGCAACGGCGGTGGGGCTCTTTGTCGCCATTCCAGCGGTCTTGGCCTACAACCTCTTTTTGCGCCGCAACCGTGTGCTCTCGCGTGACTTGGATGCCTTAGCGCACGACCTTTATCGAGCCAGCCTCAATACGGCTAGCGAGGACTAAGCCATGGCCTTTGGTAGTTTTCGTAACGACAAAGACACGAACGCCATGTCGGAAATCAACGTTACGCCCTTAGTTGACGTGATGTTGGTTTTGATGATCGTCTTTATGGTGTCGATGCCCGTCTTTACGTCGTCCATCAAAATCAATTTGCCGACGAGTAGCGCCAAGCAACCGTTGGACAAAGGCGAGATTGTGCGCATTACCGTGAGCCCCGAAGGGGACTACAGCATTATGGATGTGCCCTATACGCCAGAAGCCCTTTCA
>JAHHRF010000006.1 GCA_020025955.1 Sutterella sp. | reverse complement strand
CGCAAACCGCGAGCCGTGCGTTGCTCGTTGATCGTCGTAGCGCCTTAGGGGTGGGTGTGTTGGGCACGGGGCTTGCGCTTCTCGGGATCAAAGAGGGGATCAAGGTGCCTGACGTGACCCGCCATCAGGTGGCGATCCCGGGGTTACCTGACGCTTTAGTGGGCTTTACCTTTGTGCAGCTCTCCGACTTACACGCCTCACGCCTCTTAACGGCGCCTCATATGGAAGCGTTGGTCGAAAAAGTCAATGCCTTAAAGCCCGATGCGGTCTTTATCACCGGCGACATGGCCGACGGGCTCATGAAAAACCGCCATGCCGACACTGCCCCCTTAGGGAAACTCATCGCTCCCTATGGCGTTTGGGTCTGTGAAGGCAATCACGAACACTACATGGACTATGACGCGTGGGTTGAGCGCGTGAAGGAACTTGGCTTTACGCTGCTACGCAACGCCCATGGCGTAATTGACGTTAACGGCGCACCGTTGGTGGTCGCAGGCGTCACCGACCCCATGGCGAAGCGCTTTGACCGAGAGGGTCCCAATGTCGAAAAAGCCTTTGCGGGTGCCCCGATGGGGGAAGGGATTCCTCGTGTGCTCCTGGCGCACCAACCCCGCTTTACGCGTGAGTACGTGAAACGCGTTCCCTTTGATTTGCAACTTTCCGGTCACACCCACGGGGGACAAGTCGTCGGGATGGATCAGGCGGTGAAGGTATTAAACGACCACTTTGTGCGCGGGTGGTATCTGGTGGATGAGACGAAACTCTACGTCCACTCGGGTTCGGGCCTTTGGAATGGGTTTCCGATTCGCTTAGGGGTCCCCTCTGAAATCGCGCTCATGACCTTGGTGGCGGGCTAAACGCGAGTCGCCCAACAAAGTGCGATAATTGACCCTTTACGACCGCTTGGGTCGTGTTGTCTCGAATCAGTCCAAAAGAAGAAGGGCCGTATGCAAACCATTTCGCTATTAGGCGCCACCGGCAGTATTGGGGCGTCCACCTTAGACGTGATCCGCCGCTATCCCAACGATTACCGTTTAGTGAGCATTGCGGGGGGACGTCGCGTTGAGGAATTGGCCGACATTGCCGAGGCGTTTCAAGTGGAAACCGTCGCGGTGGCCGATGTCACGCAGCTCGACGCCTTAAAAGCCGCCTTAGCGAAACGTAACCTCAGTCACGTCGAAGCGTTGGCGGGAAATGACGCGATGGAGAAGCTGGCTTCTGACAAGCGCGTCACCACGGTCGTGCAAGCCATTGTGGGGGCAGCCGGCGTTGCGCCCACGTTTGCGGCCGCGAAAGCGGGTAAACGCCTTTTGCTTGCGAACAAAGAGAGCGTGGTCTGCGGTGG
This sequence comes from Sutterella sp., assembly GCA_020025955.1. Taxonomy (GTDB): domain Bacteria; phylum Pseudomonadota; class Gammaproteobacteria; order Burkholderiales; family Burkholderiaceae_F; genus Sutterella. The sequence continues at coordinate 59,189 of JAHHRF010000006.1, read as the reverse complement.
GGCCCTGTTAATGGACACCATTAAAGCCAATGGGGCGACGTTACTGCCCGTTGACAGTGAACACAATGCCATCTTTCAGTGCTTAGATGGGGCCCGCGACGATGCCCGTCAGACGTGCCGTTTGCTGTTAACGGCCTCGGGTGGGCCCTTCCGTGGACGCAAAGACTTGCGTGGCATTACGCCGGAGGAAGCCGTTGCGCACCCCAAGTGGAGCATGGGCGCCAAGATTAGTGTGGACAGTGCGACGCTTATGAATAAGGGGTTGGAAGTCATTGAAGCGCATTGGCTCTTTGATGTGACGCCCGATCGCATTGATGTCGTGGTGCATCCGCAAAGCGTCGTGCATTCCGCCGTCGTGCACGAAGACGGGAGCATGATTGCGCAGTTGGGGGCGACGGATATGCGTCACCCGATTGCCTACGCCATGGGTTATCCGAAACGTTTGGATGCAAAAACGGAGCGACTTGATTTAGCCCGTATTGCGACCCTCACCTTTGAAGCGCCCGACTTGGAGACGTTCCCGTTACTCAAGATGGCCTTTGAAGCCTTGGAAGCCGGGGGCGGGGCCTCGATTGTGTTAAATGCCGCCAATGAAATCGCGAACGCCGCGTTCTTAGCGCGCGAGCTTCCCTTCACGGGGATTGCGCGCACCGTGCGCCATATGTTGGATACGTTTAAAGCCCCCGCGCCCACAAGTGTTGACGAAATTCTGGCCTTGGACGAAGCGGTCCGCGCGGCCACCCGTGAAGCGATTGCTGCGAACCCCAGTTTACGCACCGAGTAAGGGGTGAACCTTGCTCCTTTTTCGCTCGAGAGAGCGGGCAGGGGAGAGGGAAAACACGGGCTCAAAACGCCTTCTTTACGTTAACGGCGTAAAGAGATTCACTCTCAAGGCGGTTTTTTTGTAAACTTAAACCAATTTGCATGGCTTAGAGCGAAAGGGCATCGACTCCGATCCCTTTGTCAAACGCGAACCCCGCGCTTTCCTAAGCCCCCCATTTTCTAAAAAAGAGAGAACGATTTTGCTTCCCAATTTGACCAAGATGGCGGCCTCCTTGGCCGCGGCCTTTATGCTGTCGAGCTCTGCGGGCGCTTTTGTGGTCTCCGACATCCGTGTCGAAGGCATTCAGCGTACCGAACCGGGGACGGTGTTTGCTCACTTGCCGTTCTCGGCGGGTGATGAATACTCGCCCGCCATGGCGACGCGCTCCATTCATGCGTTATATCGTTCGGGTCTCTTCAAGGATGTGTCCTTAGAGCGTGACGGTAACGTGGTCGTCGTTCGTGTGGTCGAACGTCCCGCCGTGAGCGACATTGAAACGAGCGGCATCAAAGCCTTTGACAAGAACGCCATTGAAAAGAGCTTGCGTGATGTGGGCTTAGGCGAAGGGCGTATCTTTGACCGTGCGGTGTTGGATCGTGCTGACCAGGAATTGCGTCGCCAGTATTTGGCGCGTGGCTTCTATGCCGTCAAAATCAACACCACCGTCACCCCCTTGGAACGTAACCGCGTGCGTGTGAACATCGCCGTGGACGAAGGGCGTCCTGCCAAGATTGAAGGTATCCGCTTTGTCGGCAATACCGTCTTCTCCACGGGCGACTTGATGGATGAAATGCAATTGCATCCCTCGAACATGTGGAGCTGGTACACCAAGCGCGACCTCTATAGCCGTGAAAAGTTAGCGGCGGACTTAGAGAGCTTGCGATCCTTTTACTTAAATCGTGGCTACTTGGACTTCCGCGTGGATAGCGTTCAGGTGCAGATTTCTCCCAATCGTGATGACGTCTACTTGACGGTCAACATTCACGAAGGCGCCCCTTACAAGATTTCGGGCGTGAAGTTAAATGGCGACATGCTGGGCTTAGACGACATCTTCGAGAAGATGGTCGATGTGAAGGCCGGTCAAACCTTTAACGCTGAGCGCGTCAACGAAGTGAGCCGTCGCATGACCGCGAAGCTCTCCACCTTAGGCTACGCCTTCTCCAAGGCCGATCCCATCCCCGTGATGGATAAGGACGCCCACACGGTGGAACTCGTCTACACGGTTGACCCGGGTCGTCGTGTTTACGTGCGTCGTGTGAACGTGACGGGTAACAACCGTACGCGTGATGACGTCATCCGTCGTGAAGTCACCCAGTACGAAGACAGCTGGTACGACAGCGCCAAGGTGGCCGCCTCGCGCGACCGCGTGGACCGTTTAGGGTTCTTCGAAGAAGTGGCTGCCGATCCGGTTCCCGTTCCTGGCACCAACAACCAGGTGGACTTGGAAGTGCGCGTGAAAGAACGTCCCACGGGTCAGTTGACCTTGGGTGCTGGGTACTCCTCCTCGGACGGCGTCGTCTTGACGGGGGGCTTTGCCCAGAACAACTTGCGTGGTACGGGTAAGGCGTTAAGCGTCAACATCAATACCTCCAAGAGCCAGCGCACGTACGCCGTGAGCGTGGATGAGCCCTACATCACCACGACGGGTATCTCCCGCAGTTGGGACCTTTCCTTGCAGACGGTTGACCGCTCCAAGGAAAAGAGTAATTCCAACAAGAAGGACGTGAAGTATGAAACCCGTAAGGCGGGGATCAACTTTGGGATTCCCTTTACGGAATACGACCGCGTCTACTTAGGGGGCCGTGTTGAACAGCTCCGTACGATTGAAACGGGTGAGGATCGACAGTACAAAGCCTTTAAGAACGCATACTCTTCGGATCCTGTCGACTTCTTGCTCACCTTAGGGTGGGGCCGTGACTCGCGCGATAACGCCTTGGCGCCGACCCGCGGGACTTACCAGCGCTTAAGCGGGGAAGTGGCCGTACCGGGCTCGAAGGTGAACTACTACAAGGCCACCTACCAGATCAGTCACTTTGTTCCGTTAACTAAGTGGCTCACCTTGAATGTGAGCGGTGAAATCGGTTATGGCGGCACCTATGGGAATGCCAAGCTGTTCCCGTTCTACAAGAACTACTACGTGGGCGGGATCGGTAGCGTCCGCGGCTTCGAATCGGGCTCTTTAGGGCCGAAGGATAGTTCGGGTAGCTCGTTGGGTAGTAACCGCGAAATCTTAGGGAGCATCGAATTGCTCACGCCGTTGCCTGGGGGCGATCGCACCTTGCGTTTCTTCGGTTTTGCTGATATCGGCTATGGCTGGGGCTACAACGACACTAATCCTACCGACAAAAAAAATCCGAAGTTTGTCGAAGAGAAGGTTAGCTTTAAGGACCTTCGCTCGTCGGTCGGGGTCGGGATTGCCTGGATTTCGCCGTTAGGGCCCTTGAAGTTCTCGCTGGCTAAGCCCATCAAGAAGAAGGCTGGGGACGAATTGGAAAAATTCCAGTTCCAGATTGGTACCCAGTTCTAATTCGAACGGTTAAAACACCACGAAGCGGTGTGCGCATAGGAAGCTTTCCTTGGGCGTGCACCGCTTTGGCACAAAAAGAAAGTAAAGGAGACAACGAATGTTTGAGCGTACTGTAGGGGCCATGCTGGTTGCCCTGACGCTGGGGGCTTCGACCGCCAGTGCCGTCGCCGGTGACTTGAAAGTGGCCTACTTTAACTTCGAACGCATTTTGACGAGTTCGCTCTCGGCCCAGGTCGCCAGTGAACGACTCAACGAAGAAGCGAAGCGCCGTCAGACGGAAGTCGATCAGGTGACGCAACGCTTTAAACAGCGCTATGAAGCGTTTCAGAAGAATGCCGCCACGATGAGCGACATGGAACGCTTAAACGAGCAGCGTCAACTCGCCGAAATGGAACGCGATGTGACGCGTCGTGCAACCGAAACGCGTGATGAAATGAACCAGCGTCGCAATGAAGAAGTGATGTTGCTTCAAAACCGTGCGGCGCAAGTGGTGAAAAAACTCGCCCAAGACGAAAAGTACGACTTAGTCTTGTCGGATGCCTTCTTTGCTAGCGACCGTGTGGATATCACGGAGCGCGTCATCAAGTTGCTCGACAAAGGCTTGCCCAATAAATAACCGTAGACGCAGTCCCCTTAGCGTTGGGACACGTCGCCTAATGGGCGGGGAAGGGGAAACAGATAGACCCGCTACCCCGCCTCTTTTCATTTTTTCTTTGATAGAACCTCCATGCAGTTACAAGCTCTTTTAGACGAAGTGGCCCAGAAAAGCCAAGGCCGTTTAGTGATGACCGTAAAGGGCGATGTGGCCCGAGACGTCACCCGCTTTAATACCCCTGAGGCGGCGGGTGCCACCCACATCAGCTTCTTAACGAACCCGGCCTATGCCGCGAGTTTTAAGACGAGCCAAGCCGGCGTCATGGTGATGCGTGAAAAGGATGCCACGGCGCTCTTTGGGGACGACGTTCCTGCGCACACGACGCTTCTCCTTTGCGACAACCCCTACGCCTTCTTTGCGTACGCGGGTCAAGTCTTTGCCAAGGTAACGGTGGCCGCCGGGATTGACCCCCGAGCCGTCGTTGAAGCGGGGGCCGAGGTTGACCCCTCTGCCACCATTGAAGCCTTAGCCATCGTGAAGGCCGGCGCCAAAGTCGGGGCGCGTACCGTGGTGAAGTCGGGTGCGGTCGTGGGCGAGCGCGCCACCGTTGGGGACGATTGCCTCATCTACAGCAACGTCGTCATTGAGCGCGATTGCGTCGTGGGGAATCGTTGTATTTTCCAGCCCGGTTCCGTTATTGGGGCGGACGGCTTTGGCTTTGCTCCCTTCCAAGGTGAATGGGTGAAAATCGAACAAGTGGGTCGCGTGATCATCGGTGACGATGTGGAAATTGGCGCCAACACCACGGTGGACCGTGGGGCCTTGGGCGATACCGTCATTGGGAAGGGCACCAAGCTTGATAACCAGATTCAGATTGGTCACAACGACCAGATTGGTGAACACTGTGTGATGGCCGCCTGTGTGGGCATTGCAGGGTCCACCAGCGTGGGGAGTCACACCATGGTAGGGGGTGCTGCCATGATTAATGGTCACATCAACATCCCCGCGAAGAGCCAAGTGGGTCCGGCCTCCGTCATTACGGGCTGGGGTGAGGAACCCGCCGCCAAGACGAGCTTCTTCCCGATGATGGATGCGAAGCAATTCCCGGTGCTTGCTGCGATGCTCACGCGCCTCCCGCAAATGCGCAAAGACTTAAAAGCGCTTGAGCGTGAATTGGCCCGTTTGAAAGACGCCCAAGCCAACGCTTAAACGCAATACTGTTTCATTGACAACGTACTGATTACGTTAACCCTTTTTTCTCTGGAGACCTTCCATGACGGTTAAGACCTTAGACATTCGTGAAATCATGGACGAATTGCCCCACCGTTATCCCTTCTTGTTGATTGACCGTGTGCTCGAGCTCGACAGCGAAGCCGGTCACGTGGTCTGCATCAAGAATGTGACGGCCAACGAACCGCAGTTTACGGGTCACTTCCCCAACGTCCCCGTGATGCCGGGCGTGTTGATTGTGGAAGCCATGGCCCAGGCCTGTGCCATCATTGCGCTGTCGCGCTTGCCCGAAGGCACGGATCGTAAGAATTCCCTCTTTTACTTCGCTGGGATCGACAAGGCGCGCTTTAAGAAGGTGGTGATGCCGGGTGACCAGTTACGCATCGAAGGTCAGTTCATCCGCTCCAAGATGGGCTTAGGGATCTTTGAAGTGAAAGCCACGGTTGATGGCGCCGTTGTCGCTCAGGCTGAACTCATGTGCGCTTACCGCCCGGTTCCCGCCAAGCGCTAAGCCACGCGGTGGAACGTGAAGTGCTCAGGGTTTCTACCCAAAGTGAACATTTCACGTTACACTAACAGCACAAAATTAACCCCTACTCAAAAAAGAAGAACACTCCTCATGGCAACGATTCATCCCACCGCCATCGTCGAAGACGGTGCTCAGCTTGGTGAAAACGTCACGATTGGCCCCTTTTGCTACGTGGGTCCCCACGTCACGATCGGGGACGGCACGGTTTTGCGTCAGCGCGTTACCGTAGAAGGCCGCACCACCATTGGTCGCGATAACGTCTTTTACGCCGGCGCCTCGATTGGTTGCGATCCCCAGGACAAGAAGTACGCGGGCGAACCCACGCGCTTAGAGATTGGTGACCGTAACGTCGTGCGCGAAAACTGCACGATGTCGATTGGTACCGTGCAGGATGTGGGCTTAACCGTGGTGGGGAGTGACAACCTCTTTATGGCCAATGCCCACGTGGCGCATGACTGCCGTATTGGTAACCACATCATCGCCGCCAACAACGTCGCGTTTGCCGGTCACGTGACCGTGGAAGACTACGCGATCGTTGGGGGCCAGACGGGTGTCCATCAGTTTGTGCGCATTGGCGCTCATGCCATGGTGGGGGGCGTCTCCGCTGTGCTTCGTGACGTGCCGCCCTTTGTGATTTGCGCTCAGAACCCGGCTGAACCTCACGGCTTAAACATCGTGGGGTTGCGTCGTAGCGGCTACTCCGAAAAGACCTTGCGTGCGTTACACAAGGCCTACCGTACCCTTTACCGTGAAGGGCTCTTAGTGAAAGACGCCATCCGTACGATTCGCGAAATGAGTGAAACGGCGGAAGAGGGTCAGGAGCAATTGCGCCAATTTGCCGACTTCATCGAAAAGAGCGAGCGCGGCATTATTCGCTAAAGCCTGAAAAGTGCGCTGGTGAAATTGCGCATAGACCGGAAAAGGGGTGTCGGCTGACACCCCTTTTTGTGTTACCTTTGTGACTAACGACGAAGCCAACGTTTTGCCCCTCTCGTTTTGGGGGAGGGCGAAGGGGCTTCAATTCATAATTTTCCTCAAACGGATGCCTGCGATGACTGCTTCTCAACCCACTGCACCGATGACTTTAAACGCTGAACCGCCCTTTAAAAACGGGGTGGCGTGGTTAGCCGGTGAAGCCAGTGGCGACTTTATTGCGTCCTTGGTGTTGCCAAGCGTCGCTCAACAGTCGCCCGGTCTCACTCAATTCGGGATTGGGGGCGACAAGATGCGCGCTGCGGGGCTCGACGTTTGGTACGAGAGCCGACTCTTGTCCGTGCGTGGCTACGTGGAAGTGTTAGGGCATTTACCCCGCCTCTTAAAGCTTCGCCGAGACTTAGTGGCCCGCTTATTGACGGTGCGCCCTGATGTTTTTGTGGGGGTCGATGCGCCTGACTTTAATTTGGGCGTGGAAGCGCGCCTTCGCCGTGAAGGGATTCCTGTGGTGCACATGGTGAGCCCCTCCATTTGGGCGTGGCGTCCTGAGCGCATCCAAACAATTCGCCGTGCGGTGGATCATATGCTCACGATCTTCCCGTTTGAAAAAGCGATCTACGACGAGGCGGACATTCCTGCGACCTACATCGGTCACCCGTTAGCCAATGTCATCCCCATGGAACCCGACACCCAAGGGGCGCGTGCCCGTTTGGCGTTGCCCGACGACGGCATGCCCGTGCTTTGCGTGATGCCCGGGTCTCGCGCCGCGGAACTCAAAGGTTGTGCCCCCGTCTTCTTTGAAGCCGTTGAGCGCTTAATTGCGCGCTCCGGCGACGTGCGCGTCGTGATCCCCACGATTGATGAGGCAAGCGCTCAGGCACTTCGTGAAACCGCCAAGCAGTACGCCAACATGCGCTTACATTTGCATGTGGTCGCGGGTGACTCCCACACCTGTATTGAGGCGTCGGATGCCGTTTTGGTGGCCTCGGGGACGGCCAGTTTAGAGTGTGCACTCTACAAAAAGCCCATGGTTGTGGGTTACAAGATGCCGGGCCTCACGGGCCTTTTGATGGCGAAAAAGGCCCTGATTCCCTACGTGTCGCTTCCCAACATCCTTTTAGGGGATCGTGTGGTGCCCGAATTCTTACAGTTTTTCTGTGAGCCTGATGCTATTAGCTACGCCGTGGAGCGTGCGTTAACGGACACCGCAGCCCGAAACCGTTTAACGGAAGCCTTTACCGAAATGCATAAAACCCTGTGTGCCGACACCGGTGCCATTGCCGCCGACGTCATTGCCAACGTCGCAAAGGCGCGTCATGGCTAAAGCGAAAGTCTCGCCCTCGATGGCGTCGATGGATTCCCTCTTCGGGGAAGAGACCGCAACCCCTCGCCTCATTGCCGGGGTGGATGAAGCCGGGCGTGGTCCTTTAGCGGGCCCCGTTTGTGCAGCCGCTGTCATTTTGGATCCGGCGCAACCCATTGAGGGGTTAAACGACAGTAAGCAATTAAGCGAAAAAGCGCGTGATCGACTCGCCCCCTTAATTAAGGAGCGAGCGCTTGCCTGGGCGATTGCGTGGAGTGACGCCGAAGAAATTGACCGTATCAACATTCTGCAAGCGACGTTAACCGCGATGAAGCGTGCCGTAGAGGGCTTGACGGTTAAACCTGAACTTTGCGTGATTGACGGCAACAAAGTCCCCCCGAGTTTAGGGGTGGAGGCTGTTGCTATCCCCAAGGCTGACGCCACCTATGCGGAAGTGTCCGCGGCGAGTATTCTCGCGAAAACGGCGCGTGATGCGCTCATGAAAGAAATGGATGCGGCGTATCCCGGTTACGGCTTTGCCCAGCATGCGGGCTATGGCACGAAAGCGCACATGGAGGCGATTGCCTCGCTTGGCGTCACCCCCATTCATCGCAAGACGTTTCGACCGATTGCCGAACGTTTAGCCCAAGATTTAACGAAGAAGTGAGAGTAACGTGAGTTCTATTGAATCGATCCTTAGCGATCAGAATCCCAAATTTAAGCGCTGGAAGCGTTTGGCAACGGAACCCCGTGCCTTAAAGAAGTTTGGTGCCACCTTAGCGGAAGGCGCCCACTTAACGGAAGTCTTTGGCGCAGAGCGTGGCCTCAAGGTGGTCTCCGTCGTCTTTAGCGAAACCGCCACCGAAGAAGCCAAGACCTTAGGGTTTTATACGTTGGACCAGCACCCAGAGGCGCGCGCCTTTGTGTTGGCGCCCAGCCTCTACAAGCACCTCTCGCCCGTGGAGCATGGCGTCGGGGTGATGCTCGAAGTGGAAATTCCGACGGAGACGTTACCCGATGAATTAGACGACGATCTCCTCTACTTGGATGGCGTGCAAGATGCGGGGAACGCCGGCACCTTAATTCGTACGGCCTTAGCCGCTGGCATTCGCCACGTGGCCGCGAGCCCCAAGACGGCGCAACTTTGGAGCCCCAAAGTGCTTCGTGCGGCGATGGGGGCGCACGCGGGTGTGCGACTTTACGAAAACGTGACGGTAGAGGACTTAGCCCAGTCCTTTCAAGGGACGATTTTGGCGGCTGACGCTCGAGGCGGGGAAGATCTCTTTGCCGCCGACGACTACACCCGTGAGGCCGTGTGCTGGATTTTTGGCGCAGAGGGTCCGGGCGTGAGCGAAGAAGCCCTTGCCAAGACGGCACGTCGTTTTTATATTCCTATTGAAGACGATTGCGAAAGCTTAAATGTTGCGGCGGCCGCCGCCGTGTGTCTCTTTGATACGCGTCGTCGCCGTTTAGCCTAAATCCTTAACCCAAAACCATTCCCAGCAGAGCGAAAAGGAAGCGCGATGGAAAACTTTACCTATTTCAATCCCACCCGATTAGTGTTTGGTCGTGACGTGGAGTCCACCGTAGGCGAATATGCTCGTCAGATCGTGGGGCACTCGGGCGTCGTGGGCTTAGTGATGGGCTCGGGCTCGGTAAAGGCCAACGGTCTTTACGACCGCGTTAAAGAGTCCTTAGCGAAAGCAGGGATGGAAGTGAAGGAACTCTCGGGGATTCGTCCCAACCCCACCGTGGATCGCGTCTACGAGGGGATTACGAGCTTTAAAGAAACCGGTGTCGAAGTGATTCTGGCGTTAGGCGGCGGCTCTGTGATGGACGTCGCCAAAGCCGTGGCTGCGGGGATGACGTACGAGGGCGACGTTTGGGATTTCTATGAAGGGAAAGCCGAACCCCAGTCGGCTATCCCTGTGATTGCATTGCCGACGCAGCCCGCAACTGGGTCCGAGCAGAGCATTCGCTCCGTGATCACCCAAGGCACCACGAAAACGGGGATGGGCAATGAACACATTCGTCCGAAGGTGGCGATTATTAATCCGTCCCTTTACCAGAGCCTTCCGAAAGAGCAGATTGCCGCCGCGCTCGTCGACATGATGAGCCACATCATGGAACGCTACTTTAGCCCGAGCACGGCCACCAACTACATCGACTGGCAGGCAGAAGCCGCTCTGCGTTGTGCCATGCGCTACGGTCCCAAGGTCTATGAAGATTCCTCGGACTTCGATAGCTGGTGCCAGATCGCCATGGTGGGGACCTTTGCTCACAATGGCTACTTTGGGTTGGGGCGCGTTGAAGACTGGGCGTGCCACGCCATTGAGCATGAACTCTCGGGCTGGCGCCCTGAGATTGTGCATGGCGCAGGGCTCGCGGTCGTGATTCCGGCTTGGATGCAGTATGTCTCCGAAAAGCACCCTGAGCGCTTTGTGCGCTTTGCCATTCGTGTGATGGGGGTGCAGCCGCAAGAAGTTGACGCCGATACGATTCGTTTGGGGATTGCAAAGCTCTGTGGCTTCTTCTTGAATTTGGGGCTCCCCTTAACCTTGGCGGAATTAGGCGCCGAAGATTGCCCCGTGGAAGTCTTGGCGGCGCACTGCTGTCGTAAGGGCACCGTGGGGCATCTGCAACCCCTCGAAGCCTCGGACGTGGTGGCGATTCTCACCACGGCGTCGGGCTCCTAAAATCTACAGGAGGGAAGGGGACAGGAAAAAAATGAGTCCGCCTTCCCCATTTCATCTCAAAGTCGTTACACTTTGAGAAAAAGAAAGGCTTTAAAGCCCAAAGGACGTAACCGATTGGTGGCCACGTCCTTTTTTAATGGTTTCATTCAACGACGCACTACGAGAAAGATTACCGCTGTGAGTAATAACAACGACGAAGACAATACCGACGTTTTCCTGACGGAAGAGTACCCCACGGATGAAGAGCGTGAGGGCGCTTTTGAAGAACAAGTCTTAGTGACGGCCGACTACTCCGACCAACAACGCGGTGGCATTGTGGCGATGTGGAGTTTGCCCCAGGACATGGTTGTGAAGGGGAAGCCCGATCAGCCTGCAGATATCGCTTTGGAAATTGGTCACGATTCGCTCCTTTGCCGCTTTAAGGCTCACATGGACGTGGGCTATCCGGGGAACGAATTTCGCGTGCCCATGAGCCTCTCCGACTACAAGCGCATGGCGTTAATCTGCCGCTTGAAGGGCGCCTCTGGGGTCTTCAGCGAGTTATTGCGCTTTGGGGCCGTGGAAGACTTGGAATTTGGGCTCGACGATATGGGTATGGGCTTTTCCTTTCCCATCGAAGAGCAGACGGGCTTTCGTAAGGCCATCTTGCAGGTTTTAAATTTCCACATCACGACGCTTACCATCACGGAGAGTCTCTTAAACGGGGAATTCCTCGGTCAGATTGAAGGCTTAGAACGTGTGGAAGGCTTAGGGGCCTTAGCTGAAGCCGTGGGCGAAGCCCAGCAAAAGAAACGCGTATTGAGTTAAAGCGTAGCCTTTTTCTCATACCCAGAGGGCAGGGGACACGTCAGGTGTTTCCTGCCTTTTTTTCGTTTGCCCCTGTCTAAGGAAGAAGGGAGTCAGGGTCGGTGAGTGACCTAGAGGCGCCCCCAAGGCAGGCCAAACTCAAAAGTGAAATGAGAGATATTTTCATTTCATTTAAACGCAAAGCTATCGTCATTATTTTCTTTGACTAAAAGATGATCCTTTGAAATGGTAATCGTTCTTGTTAAACGCCCTGAAAGGCTACTCTGGAGGGCTTTTGGCGCTGTGGATGAGAAGCGTTTTCAGTATTATCTTTAATAATCGCTTAATATTAAAAAATTAACCCAAGATAACTTGACAGTCCGGTCTTGGGGGTTAAAATGAAACCATTAGACAACGTCTTAGAGGGATCTCCCCTCTGAGAACGCCTCCTTTTATCCGAATCGAATCAGCATGCCTAGGGGTTCGGATTTTTGAACCAAGGCATGTGGAGAGAATGAAAAATGAATAATGCTGCTAAGTACGGTCTTTTCTTTGTGGGTGGTTTAGTCGTTGGTGCCTTGGGCGCTGTCGCGGTGAGCCGTGGTAAGTTGGACTTGAAGCCCTTAGCGACCGACTTGTTAGCCGGCGGCATGGACTTGAAGGAAAAGGCCATGGGTTTTGTTGAAGCCGCGAAGGAAGACATCGCTGACGCCGTGGCCGAAGCCCAGGTGAAGAGCCAGGAAAAGAAGGCCCAGGCTGAACAGGCTCAGGCCCAGGCTCCGGCTCAGGTTGAACAGGCTTAATCAGTTAAGCGTCCAAGTGGATGAGCGGTCGGAACATTAACCCCGACCGCTTTTTTTTAAAGATGGCGTGACCCCCTTTGACGCCGTTGGACTTGTTCTATGCAGCGCGACTTCTTTTCCCAAAAAAACGTGGGAATGGGTCGTGCGCTCTATTGAGACACTATGCTTTTTTCTCTTATTCATGAAGTCGGCAATCGTCAGCGTTGGCGTACGCGAGACGTGCTCTCGCACGCTTCGGCCGAACTCATTGCGAACGACTTACATAGCTTAACGGACGTGACGGGCGTCACCGTGAACCCGCGTACGGGCTCGGTGATCGTGACCTACGAAACGGTCGAGGCCCGCGCTCGCGTGGCGGACTACTTGGCGAGCTTAGTCGAGAATCCTCCGATTTTGCGTGCAGAGCGTCAGGCGCTCGTTAAGGACGTGGCTGAAACGCGTGAAAGCTTACCCGCGATGACGCGAGGCTCGCACCCGGTGGCGCTTCCCACGACGCGCCTTGAGATGCTCATTGCCGTCTTTAAAGCTAACCCCTTAATCAAGCAAATCCTCTCGGCCTTGGAGTCGGGCTGGGCCAATATGCCCTTTAAAACGCGCATCATTGAGCCAGTGGGCCGTGCTTTGGGCTTAATGAAGCCCAAGGTGGAAACCCATGAGGAATTAGCCGACGGGATGCAAGAGGCGAACTTGGACTTCGGTCCCTTGGCGCGCCACTTGATTCTGAATCGCTTCATGCCCTTGTTGGTCAACTCCATCAACGTCCTCTTGGGGGCGATCCCCATCATGGTCGATGGCGTGAAGGAACTCTTAAAGGGGAACTTAAACGTTGCGGTCTTGGATGCGGCGGCGGTGGGGATTTCGCTACTTCGTCGTGACTTCCGTACGGCCGGTCTCACCATTCTTCTTTTGGGCTTAGGCGAAATGCTTGAAAACTATGCCCGTAAGAAGAGCATGAATTCGCTCGCTGAACAGTTGTCGGTGAAGTGCGATCAGGTTTGGGTGCGCCGTGGCGACGAGTTAGAACATATCCAACTCTCTGACGTGACCTTGGACGACGTGGTCGTTGTCCGTATGGGGAGCGTGATTCCGGTCGACGGCGTTGTCGTTGATGGGGAAGCCGCCGTGAACCAGGCCACCATGACGGGTGAAGCCGTAGCCGTTCGTCGTGACGTCGGTGGCGCGGTCTTCGCGGGCTGCGTTGTAGAAGACGGGGAAATTGGCATTCGTCCGACCCAGATTGGGGACGGGACGCGATTAGCGAAAATCATCAAGTTCGTGGAAGAAAGTGAACTCGCTAAGGCGGGCGTTGAAGCTAAGGCTACGAAGTTTGCCGATGCCATCGTGCCCTTTAACTTTGCGTTGGCGGGGCTCGTCTTCTTGCTCACGCGTGACTTAAACCGTACGGCTGCCGTTTTGATGGTGGACTACAGTTGCGCCATTCGCTTGGCCACGCCCTTGGCGATTCTCTCCTCCATGAAGGAAGGGACGGCGCGCGGTGCCCTCATTAAGGGCGGGCGCTACTTAGAAGCGTTGTCGGAAGTCGATACCGTCGTCTTTGATAAGACGGGGACGTTGACGAGCTCGCAGCCCACGTTGTCGGACGTCGTGACCTTGACCGACAAGTACGATGAAGACGAACTCCTTCGTATTTCGGCGTGCTTAGAAGAGCATTTCCCCCATCCGGTGAGCCGTGCCGTGGTGCATGCTGCGGAGGTGAAGGGCTTGGATCACTACGAAGAACAGCACGAAACGGAAGTTGAATACGTGGTCGCTCACGGGATTTGTTCCGTGATTGACGGAGAACGCGTCATTCTCGGGTCGCGCCACTTCGTCGAAGACGATGAAAAGGTGGATTGCTCTCAGGCGATCGAGCACATCCGTCGCTTAGCCGGCGAAGGTAAGACGGTGCTCTACGTGGCTTGGGGTGGGAAACTCATCGGGCTTCTCGGTATTGAAGACCCGGTTCGCCCTGAAGCCGTGGACGTGATCCAGAAATTAAAGGCGCGCGGCAAGCGCATCATTATGTTGACGGGTGACGATGAGCGTACGGCCAATGCCGTCGCTAAGAAGCTCGGGATCGACGAATACCGCTCGCAAGTCCTGCCGTCCGATAAGGCCGACCATGTGTTGGGCTTAAAGGAAGAGGGCGCGAAGGTCTTGATGGTTGGGGACGGGATTAACGACTCCCCGGCGCTTACCTCCGCACACGTGGGGGCCACGCTTCGTGACTCCACCGACATTGCCCAGGAAGTTGCAGACGTCGTCTTAGAGTGCTCCTTAGAACACCTCTTAATGGCGATGGACTTAGGGGAAGCCACCATGGTTCGCATTAAGCAAAACGTGGCGGGTACCGTTGGGTTAAATACGCTCTTCTTAGCGGGGGGTCTCTTTGGGATCTTAACCCCCGTGATGTCGGCACTCCTTCACAACACGACCACGATCGCTGTCTGCTTGAATGCGATGCGCCCGGAATTAGGGCACTACGATGGGGAACCCCATTTCGTCGCGAGCGCCGTGGAAAACGTGAAGGACCTTTGCGAAAACGTACGTCAAGTGATGCATAAGCCCTTGCCGGCGTTGCCCCGCTTGGCCTAAGAGAAAAAGGACCAAAGAAAATGGCTGAATTTAAAGATTGCATTCGTAGCTTAATCCCTGGGCGCTTGCGCCTTCGTCACAGTGCCGTGAAGGGTATGGACGAAGCCACGCAGCAGATGGTGCGTGATTGGTTGCTGGGTCTCAAAGGCGTCTACCAGGTCACCATCAACCCGACCGTGGGCTCTGTGTTGGTGCTCTGGCGTGAACGCTTAATCTCCACTAAGACCGTCTTGGAAACGCTCGAAGGGGCCGCCTCGATGATGGTGGGGATGGTGCCCGAGTTGCCCGAACCCACGGAATGCGAAATTAAGCTCGACCGTACCCTTCGCACGGTGAACCACACCATTGGTAAGCTTGCTGTGAAGGTGGCCGGTGCCGGCAACCACTCCTTGAAGTTCATTGCCCGTCGCGTGACGAATCGCTTCATGATGGGGGCTTTAGGGGTGAGCATTTTCGCCTTAGGTTGGGGTGGCATTGGTGCCCATGTGCTCTTTGGGACCGCCTTTTTAGGCGTTCTCGGGGTACACTTGTGGCAACACCAAAACCTCGTATAAGACTGGACAAGCTATGGCACTCACTAAATGGATTCGTTTTCTACTGGCGTTAATCGTGGCCGTTCTGGCTGTGGTCGTCTTAGTGAGTGTCTTAAGTCTCTTCTTATGGAGTCTGACGGCAGCGCTCTTGGCGACGCTCCTCGTTTTCGTGGTGGCGCCCGATGAGTCGAAAGCCTTTTGGCGTGCGATCGCCAGCCACTTGGATGGTTGGATTGAGCGCTTAGAAGCCCTCTGGAACGACATCTGTCGTGGGGTGTCTCAAAGTGCGGAAGCCGTTTCCGCCATGGCCGCTGGTATGGCGCAAGCTCAAGCACAAGCCTCTCAAGAGGAGGTCCCCACGCCTGAGGTCACTGTGGAGGCGGTTGAGGCGACACCTCCTTCCGACGCCCCGAAGGCCCCATAACGGAATTGGCCCGTCTTCATGAAAAGGCATTTCACGAGAGTGAAGTGCCTTTTTTACATCGGTACAATAAGACGCAAGCACGTTCTCTTTGAGGGCGTGTCCGATCCCTCTTTCGCCTTGAGTCGCCCTTATGACGCTTTACTACTCCCCCGACGTTAACCTGGATGCCGTGTCACGCTTTTGTGAACTCTCGGTTCGACGAGGTTCGCCTTTAAAGAGCGTAAAAGCGGGAAGCCAAGAAGATTGGCGCATTGTGTTGGTGTGTGCGCTCTTAGGGGTGCCGGCCACGACAAACAAAGTGCAGGCGCAAAAAGCCCTCGCGCGCTTTCTAGCGGAAGAAGGGGCGTGGTTAGCCGAAACTCCGGACGCCCTTTTAGAGGAAGCCCTCTCGCACGACTTCCTAGAAGCAACACCCCATGGGCTGGTGAATCACATTAAGCCCCGTCCTGGGATTACCCGTGAGCGCTTGGTCGGTGAATGGGAAAATGCTCAAGCCGTCTTAGAGCGTCGTCGCACCGAAAAACGAGAAAGCTTGCAGGCGAAAAACCGAGAAGTGAATCAGCCCACTGTGGCGATAGATCCTAACGAGGATGAGCGCTTTATGAAGGAGGCTTTAAAGGAAGCTGATAAAGCCTTAGCGCTCGACGAGGTGCCCGTGGGGGCGGTGGTTGTGTTGAATCACGAAATCATTGCCCGCGCACACAATCGCACCCGCACCGATAACGATCCGACGGCGCATGCGGAAGTTTTAGCGATGCGTGCAGCGGCACTCAAGACGCAGAACTTTCGATTAAGTGACGCTACGCTCTACGTCACGCTAGAGCCCTGCCCCATGTGCGCAGGCGCCATCCTTCAGGCGCGCTTTAAGCGTGTCGTCTTTGGGGCGGCAGACCAAAAGATGGGGGCTCTGGGGAGTGCCTTGTCCCTTTTTGATATCGATGGGATGAACCATCGTGCTTGGGTGACGCGAGACGTATTAAAGGACGACGCCGTGAGCCGATTAACGAACTTTTTTGCTGAGCGCCGCACGAAAAAGGAGACCAACGCATGACAGCTCCCTTTGCGGGTCAGTTTTTAAGTATTAGTGCGCCGTCACGCCAATGGGTTACCGACACGGGCGCCATTGACTGGGCGCTCCATGAAAAAGCCTATCGTGCTGCGGAGGGCTTAGGCTTTTCCCTGCGCCTATTCCCTTCAACTTTGGCTGAGGTCGCGCGCTTTGCAGGGGACGACGCCCTTCGTGCCCTGGATTGGGTGTACGCCCAAGAAGAGGGGGCGCTCTATATGGCCCTTCGTGGGGGCTATGGCGCAAGCCGCCTCCTGGCGCAATTAACTGACCAAGATTGGGAACGCGTTGCGGCGTCGCGCGTGCCACAAGTGGGCTACTCGGACTACACGGCCATTAACCTCGCGGTGCTCGCTAAAACGGGTCGTGAGACGTGGCAGGGCCCGACGTTACGTGACCTCATCGACATAGATCCGTTAACGCTCACGGGGCTTCAACACGTGTTGGGGTTGGCTCCTTGGCGCGTGCGTTTTACGGGGGAAAAGAGCCCTCAAGCAAGGACTACGACCGGCACCCTTTGGGGTGGCAACCTCACGGTACTACTGAGCCTCTTAGGGACCCCTTGGTGGCCTCAGGTTGACGGGGGCATCCTCTTTTTAGAAGACATTGGTGAGACCGCGTACCAAATTGATCGTGCGCTCTCGCAATTGGCCTATGCGGGCGTATTGTCGCGTCAACGTTTAGTCATCTTGGGTGACTTTAAGGGCGCGGACCGTGCCACGAAGTGGGACGGGGACTTCTCCTTTGAGTGCGTTAAAGCGCATTTAACCGAGATGGGGATTCCCTTTGTGACGGGGTTACCTTTTGGGCATCTGCATCGCAAGGTGAGTTTGCCCGTTGGTCGCGTGGTTACCGTAACGGTGGACGAGGCTGAAAAAGGCGCCACCATCACGATGGAAGACGCCAAGTAAGGACGCACGAATGAAACCCTTTATTCCCAATCAGAGCGTGAGCTTTCGTCGCTTCTTGCAAGCGTTTTTCCGCACGGGTCATGCCCACAAGGTGACCGCACGAGCGCTCGCCAACATGCTTTTTTTCTCCTTGAAACTGCACCCCGTGGCGCTCATTGCGCAGTTAACGGGGATGGTGAGTTTGATGGCCTTACTCTGGACCCAGAAGGTGAGTCTCATCCTGGGCTGGATCTGGTTTGGTAGTGGCGTGGTGCTCATTTATCTGGCGCTCACCTTTGTGCGACGCTTCTGGTTAGACCGTCAGCGTGTGGGGAACATTCGCCGTTGGGTGCGCCGTTGGACGTGGTTAGCCGTGATGTCCGGGCTCTTTTGGGGGATTGCAAGCCCCTTGATGATGACGTCGCTCTCAGGGCTCCATCAAGTGGTAACCGTCGCCGTCGTGGTTGCTGTTACCTTTGCGAGTTGGCCTGTGTACTCGTGCTGGTTGCCGAGCCTTACCGCCTTTACGCTTTTGAGTCTGACGCCCTTGACCATTACCGTCGCCTCCCAATACGGGGTGAGCGCCACCCTTTTGGCCTTAGTCATGTTTGTGGTGATGGGCTTTATTTTGTATTCGGGTCGTAAGCTCAACGAAATGCTCATGAATTCCATCTATAACGACACGCAAAATCGTCGTTTGGTGGAACGTTTGCGCGTGGAAATCACCACCGCTGAACAAGCGCGCCGCAATGCCGTGGCCGACTCTGAACGTCGTTCTCGCTTCTTTGCTGCCGCCAACCATGACATTCGTCAGCCCTTGCAAGCCATGGGGATCTTTTTAAATATCCTCAAAGGCCAAGTGGGGCCCGACTTAAAGCCTACGGTAGAGCAGATTGCGCGCACAGGGGAAGAAATCTCGACCCTCGTGGAACAAGTCTTAACCGTGACGCGCATGGAATTCGGTCAGCTGGAATGCCACCCGGAGAAATTCTTAGCGCACACCTTCTTAGAGCGTTTAGCGGCAGAAAGTCGCCCGATTGCCGAAGAGCGTGGCCTTACCATTCGTGTGGTCGCGGACAAAACCCTGACCGCCTATACGGATCCGGGGATGCTCGCGCGAGCCCTTAAGAATTTAATTACGAATGCCATTCGCTATAGCCGACCGGATGCCGCACGTCCTGAGATTGTTCTGAGTTGTCGCGCTCACCAAGGCCGTTTAACGTTTGCGGTTTACGACTGTGGTCCAGGGCTCACCCCGGAAGAGCGTACTCGCTTATTCGATACCTTCTGGCGAGGAAGTGCCGCGAAAACGAGTCGTGCGGGGGGCTATGGTTTGGGGCTTTCCATTGTGAAAGGCTTAGCTCGCCAATTGGGGGCCTCGGTGACGATTGGATCGCGCTTGGGCTCGGGAAGTGTTTTTCGCTTTAGTCTTAATATTGATGAATCGCGCCAGGCGGAAGTTTTGCGTGAAGAGAGCACTGAAGAGGCGACGCTCGAGAGTTTACGTGGCACGGTGCTTTTGGTGGAAGATAACCCCTTGGTGCGAAGTGCCTTGCAGAGCTTAATTGAAAGTTGGGGCGCAACGGTCGTCTCGGGGGCACAGCTCACGAGCGACGTGATTGAAGCCGGTAAAGCCGCGGGCGACGACTTAATTGGGTTAGTCTCTGACTACAACTTAGGTGAAGGCTTACCCACTGGGGTCGATGTAGCGCAACTCCTAATGAACCATTTAGGTCGTAGTACGGCCTTGGTGTTGATTACGGCGGTGGCGCGCGACTTGATTGAAGCGGACATTCGTAAGCGCCGTTTGCACTTTGAGTCGACGCCTCAGATTTTGCAAAAGCCATTGGATGCGGAAGCGCTCAATCATGCGCTTTTGATCGCAAGGCGACGTAGCCACCGGCTCTACAACCTAACGAAAGAGGGTGGGGAGTAAGCTTTAGGCACCAAACAATTCGGGTCACGGACTGGCGACGTTCGTGACCCGATTCTTTTCGTTTGTTTGTTAGTCTTCGCTAATAAAGCCCGCGCGACGTGCCGCGAGCAGGGCTTCGGTACGGTTGCTGGCACCAAAGGCACGGTAGATCGCCCCCACATGGGTTTTGACTGTCCCTTCGGAAAGGCCCAGATTTAAGCAAATGCGCTTAATGGGGGAGCCCTTGGCAAGTTCCACTAAGACGTCTTGCTGGCGCTCGGTTAAGTGCACATCGGGCACGGTTTTTTCGACCGTGGGGAGCACAAAGCTCTGGGCATCTTGCGTTTCGTTTAAGAGCTGCGTCGGAATGAAGACGCCCCCCTTTAACACGAAGTCAATGGCGTTGGAGAGGGTTTCCGTTTCCAAGGATTTCGGCACAAAGCCCGCGGCCCCCAACTGCAACACGTTAACGATATTGTCTTTGTCGGTAGAGCCCGACACCACCAACACCTTTAACGTGGGGTAACGCGCCACGATGACTTCGAGGAGTTCCGTGCCTTCAACCCCCGGGAGATTCAAGTCGAGAATCAACAAGTTGAGTTCATCGGCATGGGCATCCAAGAGCGTTAAGGCGTGCGAGGGATCCCCCGTCGTCTGCACCTCAGCGTTAGGGTCTCGGCTTTCCAATAAAAATTTCAATGCCCCAGCTAAGAGGGCATGATCGTCCACAATTAAATACTGCATAGTCCTGTTCGTGCGGTGAGTCCCAAGAAAGGGCACCCATTGGGGGCGCACACGGGAAAAAAGAAGTTATCGCCCCAATCATACGACACTCACGCCAACGGCGTGTAACAAAGCGCTTCGAGCGCAAAGAGCCTCGCTCACAGTCCTCGGGCTTTGTTATGATGGTAAGACTAGTGACTGTTGCGACCCAATCGCATTTGGACGGATTTATGACCGCTTCGCCCGTATTGACGCGTCTTGTGCGCTCGCTTTGGCTGGGCACCACCACCGTGGTGATGAGTGCTGCGGTAAGTGCTGCGCCAGCTCCCCAACCTGCCACCCCCTCAACGTTATCGTTTTCGTTGCCAGGGTTAAATGGCGTGGACGTGTCGCCCGCAGAAGCCCCGAGTCCTGACCTTACGCAGGAAGACGAAGCCTTGATGCCTGAAAATGACGAGGTGGTCGAGGTGCGCCCGGAACCGGAAGCCGAGCCTGAACCCGAACCCGCGTTAACCGTGGTGACGCTACAAAAAACGCAAACGCTTGAGAAAGCACCCGCTCCCGAGGCGAAGCCCGAAGTGGATAGCCCCGTTGTAGAAGAGAAGGACGACGTGGCCCAAAAGGACGATGCGCCTCCGCTCCCCGTTCTTGAGCCTTACGTGGAAGCGTTTCCGCCGACCGTCATCACGCTCTTTGGCATTACGCCTTACGTTACGACAAAGGATGAGATGAAGGCGCGTTTTGCAAAGACGTTGCAGTCCGCGTCGGACACCTTAGTCAACACCGATCAGGTGCACGATCCTGATATTGAGTTAGGCGGAGCCCCAGCTGAACATTTACTCCTTTCCTATACGGAAGCGGGGACGGTTTCCGACATCTACCTCACCTTTGAAGGGATTTCGCACGAGGAAGCGCTGGAACGTTTAAAGACGCTTTTGGCTCCCGTGGACCCGGACGGCATTTGGACCCAGACCCCAGAGGGGGACGTTTGGCGCAATGCTCAGTCGGAAGTGGTTTTGTTAGCAGAGCGCGCTTCGTTAGTGATGGGGGCGGTCGCTCGCCATGCCCGCGAAACCGATGGCTGGATGAAGGCGCACCCTGAGGTGTTGCCCCACTTTGGGGGACTCGTCGTGGGGCAAACCCAGTGGGATGAGGTCCCCGCAAAACTCAAAGCCACCTGTGAGCGTTTCCCCTTTGCGGGTCGTGATGGCGCACGCTTTATGCGTTTAGAAGGGGTGTGCTTAGGGGTGCCGGGCGAAACCGAAACCACGCTTCGCTTTGATGAAAACGGGCAGACGCTCGTGGAATTGAGCGTGCACTTTAAGCCCAACCCCACCACCTATAAAGCCTTGAGTGCGGCGCTACAAAAACGCTTTACCTATAGTGAAGAGAGTGGGGTCTATCAAAGTGGGGTGTCGCCTGCGAAAAACGTGTGGGTGCCCACGGCAGAATTAGAGTCCGATCGACTGAGTTTTCGCGTGTATCGCGATGGCGTGAAAGCCGCACACGACGCGTGGGTGAAAGCCCAAAAGGCAAAGCGTGACGCGCAAGCCGAGCGTGAGCGCGTACAAACCCAAGTGGAATCGCTCTTTGAATAAAAGAAAACCGACCGCCAATCATCGTTGGGGTCGGTTTTATCTTACTTCGCCGCTTTAGCCGCTTCCATGGCGAGGTAACGATCGCGAAATTCGATGGCCTTGTTTAATTCCTTGACCGTTTGATCGTATTCCTTGAGGAGACTAGGTTTCTTATAGTAGATGATTTGTTCCTCCAGCTCGATTCGTGCAACGTTTAAGATGCGAACCTTTTCGAAGATGAGCTGCTTTTCCACTTCCATATCGGGCGAGGGGGCCTCAAACATGGGTTTGGGCATGGGCTTGATGTTCAAAACCTTCATGCGCGCTTCATCCAGCGTTGAGACCGTCTTTTCTAACGTCTGTTCTAACGTTTTGCACCCCGACAAGGCGGCGACCAATGCGCAAGCACAAAGCAGTTTGGCAAATTTCATGAGTTGGGTTTCTCCTAAAGCTCGAGGAAGGCGTCTTCCCGACAAACGGGGTAATCGTTACGCATTGTACAAAATCGAAAGCAAAATCGTTTTGTTTTTTATGATTATTGCAAAGCGCGTTCACCCATGAAAAGAGCCGATCGGTGTCACATCCCGATCGGCTCGAAAGAGCGGGTGGTAAACCCAAACGCTTATTTCGCTTCGACGGCCTCACCGCCACGACGAATGCGTTCGATTTCAGCGCGTGCGCGTTCCAATTCCAGCGCGACACGTTCTTGAGCGACCTTGGCGCGGGCTTGCGCCGTGGCAACCGAATTGTCCGTCTGGGCCGTGGCGGCACGAAGGGCTAACTCTTGCATTTCTACGTCGATCTGTTTCTTGCGGTATTCCAGATCACGCAACTTCTTTTTCCACGCAGCTTCTTCAGCCTGACGCTTGGCGCGCGCCTTTTGCGCACGACGATCCGCTTCGCGCTGAAGAGCTTCGGCCTTAGCCTTTGCTTTTTCGCGTTGAGCTTCTTCAACAGCCATCTGCTCTTCTAAAAGCATCTGGTTTTGCGCAACCGTCGTCGTTTGCGTGGATAAGTTCCCCGCTTGCTGATACTGCTGTGCACGCAGGGCGTCCGGGTTGGTGTTCGAGCAGCCCACTAAGGAGGCGATCGCCACACCGAGACCGAGCACTTTTAAGGATTTCATTGCGGTGGCTCCTAAACGTTACTTTTTCGGCTGCGGGCAACCCATGGGGTTATTCGGCTGAATGCGCGTTTCACCCTGGGACGGCATCACCATGATGGCGGGGCCTAAGCTAAATTCACAAAGACGACCGACCTGAGCGGACTGCAACATACGACCGTTTTTGAGTTTGTAGATGAGCTGCACGCCTTCAACGACGGTTTGGCCTTCATTATTAAAGGCGTTCGCGACCGTGCTACCAGCGTAAGCGCCTGCCGCAGCACCGCCTAAACGGCTCGCTGTACGATG
Source organism: Sutterella sp. (assembly GCA_020025955.1). Classification (GTDB taxonomy): domain Bacteria; phylum Pseudomonadota; class Gammaproteobacteria; order Burkholderiales; family Burkholderiaceae_F; genus Sutterella. The sequence goes on along the minus strand of JAHHRF010000006.1, from coordinate 35,830 downwards.
ATGGTGCGCTTGATTGCCTAAGACGCCACCAATCACAGCGCCTAAAATGGCCCCGGTCGTTTCAAGGCTTTCTTGATTGGCGTTACGCACACGAATCTGAGCGGGGTTGATCGCGATGATGTTCACACTCATCACTTCCTGCGCTTGATTCACTTGATTGGTGGTGTAAACGTCCGAGCGGTAGTCGTTACCGCTGGTCTGGCAACCCGCCAAAGCAAACGTAGCGAGCAGGGCAGACGTGAGTGCCAAGCGTCGGGATTTTTTATTAAACATTGTTGTCTCCAGACAGTAGCCCCCAAAGCCTGGGGTAAGCGGTCCTCACCCGAAGGTGGGGAAGAAATATGGATTATGTCCTCTTAATTTAATTGTACAAAGCCAGGGCAAAACGGATTGTTTCAGAACGTTGCCAAGCCTTGGCACACGAGAAGAGGACCTCCTCACACTTTCAGTCTAACACTGAAATTTCGGCATTTAAGGGAGGCTGACGAATGCTGTGTTCGACTGCGACACGATCTGACGCTTTAGTGGCAAAAAAACCAAAAGGGGAACGAATTTTCGTTCCCCTTCCTTGTGTTTACGCTTCTGAAGCGAGTCGCTTACCCTTCGACAGCGTTGGCGACTAACCCGTGGCGGGCAGCCCACGTCCACGGATTCTTTAACCAGTCTTCAAGTTTCCCGACGTGTTCTTCCGTGATGACACCGAGGTCTAAGGCCGTCGCAATCACGATGGAAAAGTCCACCGCTTCATGGCAGGTGACGCCCTTTTCAGATAAGAGTCGTTGCGTCTCTTCAATCCCGAAACCCGTAATCGCTACCGCATCCGAAATCACCCCGCCTTCTTCGCGCACCACATCGATGGCGGCTAAGAGGGAAAGCCCCGTGGAGAGATGGTCTTCAATAATGAGGACGTTTTTCCCGTTTAAACTCATGCCGTCGACGTGACGGGTGTCCCCCCAGGTTTTCGCTTGACGGCGAATCACCACAAAGGGTTTACCGAGTCGGTAGGCTAAGGCGGCTGCGTGCGCCACGCCCGCGCCTTCCATCCCGGCAATCACATCGGCTTTGAGTTGTAAGCGGTCAATCACACTTAAGAGCATTTCCACGATGTCGCGCCAGGTCTCGGGCACGCTCGGTAAAACGCGGTTGTTGACGTAAATCGGGGTAATGAGCCCGGAGCGTAAACGCATGGGACGTTCACACATAAAGGTGACGGCCCCATCCGTTAAGAGGTGTTCAGCTAAGAGTCGGTCAGCAATGGGAGAGCGATACATAGTGTTGTCCTGTTTAGTCGTGTCGATAAGAAAAGGGAAGGGGATGGGGGTTTAGCCCTCAAAGGGTTCCATCCCAATCACGCGTCGCCCATTGGCGGTGGCAATCTTCACCAAGTCGTCGAAGTAGTCATAACGACACCCCGTCGCCAAGGTCATCAATTCGTGCCACATGTCGCCAGCGTTCCAGGGCACCATGGCGTCGGCCACGTTATCCGTACCAATCGCCACCGTGAGGCCCGCGGGCACCATTTCATCAATCGGGGTTAAGGAGTTATGCATCGGCAGGAGTTCTTCCGAGCGGGGCGTATCGATCCAAGCCGTCGGACACGTAATCATCATGACGTCGGCTTTTTTCATTAAGTCGTAGAGGCGGTAGCGGTAAGCCTTGGAGTGCGCCGCAATACTAATACCGTGCACCGCAGCGACGCGCCCTTGCAGACCATGCTCAATCGTCTTTTCGCAGAGCTGCTCCGTTTCGTATTCCAAGGACTGATTAAATTGGTCCACGTGCACGTGCACCATTTTGCCTAAGCGCTTCGCCGTGCCCATGATGATGTCAAAGGCTTCTTCGCCTCGACCCCAATCTCGTTCATCGCGCTTCGGTAACGCACCGATGATGTCCACTAATTCCGATCCAATATCAAACCACTTACGCGCTTCGGGTTCGATCACGCCTTTTAAGGTTTGGTTGGCGAATTTAACGGTGAGGTCATTTTGGTAATGCTCACGAGCACGCAACCCCGCCATGATGGCGCGGTCCCCGCTCTGGGGGTCAATGTCGACAAAGGTGGCTAAGCCTTTTACGCCCTGACGAATTTGATCTTCAAAAAAAAGCGAGAAACGACGGTAGAAATCTTCTTCTGTCGAATCTCGCTTTAATTGGTCTAAGGCGTCCCACTTTTGCTGGAGGGTACAAGTGCGTCGCAATTCCAAAACGTTTTCACTCAAGGTATACGATCGGTCCGCATGAGCATGGGTATTAATCCAACCGCCGGCTGCCAAAATGGCCGGTTCAATCATGTCGCGCACCGTTAAGGGCGTTAACGTCGTCATAAGCACTCTCCATTTCACAAGGTCACAAACACCTTAACTACGGCGTGGAAATTTCCACCCTGAAGTTAAATTGTCCGAGATTGTAGTGAGTGTTTTGCCGTTTGGCAATCGACGAAGGGCGAATTAAAACCCCTAGGGGTTAGCGATAGGTTTTGAGGACGGGCTCAGACTGTAAGAGGGCCGCGCCCCAAAGGGTGATAAGTGCCACTACGCCCAAAATAACCCCCGCGCGCAGCCAGGCCTCTCCCATCTCGATGCGCGTCAGGATCAAGGTGGTGGTCGTACGCACCCATTCCACACTCATTAAGACTAAAGCGACTTGATTGAGTCGAAGAGCCCAACGACGCTTCACTAATAAAAGGCTAAAGAGCACCAAGGGGAGGGCACAAAGCCAAAGGCCCAAACCATGAAAGAGGCAATGCGCACTCATCAACGCATAGAGCGCGCCCAAAAGAATCCAACGAAACATAGTGAAAAGAAATCAAAAGTTATAAACGCACACGGCGAGCACGCACGTCGCGCGCCTGGGCAATCGGGTTACGTTTGCGTTTAGGCGGTGCAATACGCTTTTCGTACCAGAGGTGCTTTAAAGCTAGAAGCGGATGACTTAACAATAAACGTGGACCGCTATAGCGCATGATCGCGCGCGTCTCTTCTTTAAAGGGTGACTTATAGCAATGGGTTTCACAGCGATTGCACACGGGCTTCTTTTCTTGATAGGGGCAGCGCGCCAATCGGTTAAGGCAATACGTTAAGAGCACTTGGCACGCTTCGCACGGCTCACCCTTGGTGCCGTGATGCGCATGACAGTAACCACGCACCATGGCTTGCAAGGTACGTGCTTCTTCATTGAGGCGGGGTTTTTCGTTTAGGCGAAGGTTGAAACGCTCATCGTCTAAAAAGTGCATAGTGACTCGTTTTGGTCCAGAAAGCGGGAAATGTCCTACTACTCTAACCAAAAACAGCGCAAAACGCCCACTGGATGAGAATGATTTTCAGCCAACCCTCTCCATCGGGAGAGGAAAGGACCTAGTCCTAACGTCCCATTCGGATAATCCACTACATCCAATGAGACGGTCTGAAGAAATACCAAACGTCAATCGAAAGGCGAGGAATACATTATTTTCCCTCTGCTAGAAAACCCTAGCCCGCATTATTACCCCTTGTTAGGGAGGTCCAAAGTTTGGGGGGTAAACCGCCGTAACCACGGGCAAAACGGACGTTTTTTGAGGAAGTTGGCGTCATTTTTCAGGGGAAACCCTATGGTTTCATCGAAATAACGCGTAGCCCAGACGAGTAGGGGAGGGAGTTCGGTCGCCGGATGGATTGCGAAGCGCTCTTCTTCACTAGAGCCAACAGCTTTTTGGCGAGGGAAGGGGGCTGTTGATGCGGGACAAACCCTCAGGAAAACCGAGTATGGCATTGAGAACCACTCTCAACGCCATGATACGCATCGAGTAAAGCGCGAAATGCACATAGCAAATTTGTCAGCAAAGTGAGAAACCGTTGTTCCTTCCGAGAATAGCGAAAGGGGCTCACAAAACGGGCTCAAACAAGAAAATATTGAAAATAGAAAACGATTTTTTAATAATCGTCTATTTTGTGATAGTCGGAGATTGAAAGCGCAAGCAAGCGATTATCTATTGATTTTTATACCGTTCTTCCAGAAAAGAATAGCGAGTTAGTGACTTTTGTTTTAGCGCCGTTGATGATAGTGATTCTTATTTGCGCAATTGTTCTGAAATCCCCTGTAAGCCTACTCACGAAAGGGTGTTTCTAAACTAACTAGGTCATTATTTGTTGCGTTTTAGTTCTTTCGACTAAAAATAACTACATATTATCTAAATAGATGGACTGGATACGCCGTTGTGAAAATCTCTACTTTTTATCAATAGACTTTAATGGTGGCGTCTTTAAAATGAGCACAGTCGTATAGAAAACGACGTTTTGCTTGCGAAGAAACATTAAGACTGATTCAAAGCAAGCATCAATCCCCATTTCAACTCTCCCCTATTAGGAGGACCCCCATGGAAGTTTCTCGTCGAAGTTTCCTCAAGCGTGGTTTATTGCTCGGTTCGACCGGCGCGATGGCTGGCTTGAGCAAAGCAGCTTTGGCTGGTGCTCAGAAGAAGGCGCCCTACAAGTTGCGCAACGTGACCGAAACCCAGAATGTTTGCTGCTACTGCTCTGGCGGTTGCGGTCTCATCGTTAGCTCCCGCGACGGTGAAATGATCAACGTTGAAGGCGATCCGGAACATCCGGTGAACCTCGGTGGTTTGTGCCCGAAGGGCGCTGGCCTCTGGGGTCTTCGTAACATCGTTACGGAAGACCGCGAAGTCAAGAACCACCCCTATCGTGAACTCCACCCGCTCGTCCGTCGCCCGCATTCCAAGAACTGGGAAAAGATCTCTTGGGAACAGGCCATTAAGGAAATCGCTCGTCACACGAAGAATACGCGTGACAAGACCTTCGTTGACGTCGAAGACGGCGTTAAGGTTTCCCGTACCGACGGTATCGCCATGTTCGGTGCTGCTCAGCTCAACAACGAAGAGTGCTTCCTCGTTCAGAAGTTCTCCCGTTCGATGGGCGTCTTGAGCTGCGACAACCAGACGCGTGTTTGCCACTCCTCCACGGTTGCTGGCTTTGGCCCGTCGTTTGGTCGTGGTTCCATGACCAGCCACTGGTGTGACTTTGCGAACTCTGACGTCATCTTGACGATCGGTTCCAACAACGCCGAAAACCACCCGCTTTCTTCCCGTTGGGTTGAACGTGCTCAGGATAAGGGCGCCAAGTGGATCGTGGTTGACCCGCGTTTCACCCGTTCTGCCGCTCGTGCTGACTTCTACGGTCGTATCCGTCCGGGTTCCGACTTGGCCTTCTTCGGTGGGATGATCAACTACATCCTCTCGAACAAGCTCTACCAAGAATCCTACGTCATGAACTACACGAACGCCGCTTGCTTGATCAAGCCGGACTTCAAGTTCGACGACGCTACCGGTTTCTTCTCTGGTTGGGATCCCGTCAAGAAGAAGTACGATAACGCCTCCTGGGGTTACGACTCTGACGAAAAGGCTATCTGGGACACCGCTCCTGGCGCCGCTTACAGCTGGGTTAACAAGCCCGGTACCCCGAAGTTCAAGACCCCCGATTTGACGGTCATGAAGCGTGACGAAACGCTCAAGAACCCGAATTGCGTCTTGAATCTCTTGGCTCGCCACTACGCTCGTTACGACTTGGACACGGTTTCCAACGTTACGGGTATGGACAAGGATGTCATCCTTAACATCTACAAGGTGTTTGCTTCCACGGGCGCTCCTGAAAAGTCCGGTAACATCCTCTACGCTTTGGGCGAAACGCAGCACACGTACGGTTCCCAGAACTGCCGTGCCATGTGTATGATCCAGTTGCTCTTGGGTAACGTGGGTATGCCTGGTGGCGGTATGAACGCTCTCCGTGGCGAACCGAACGTTCAGGGTTCCACCGACGTTGGCTGTGACTCCGTCTGGTTCCCTGCCTACTTGAAGGCTGCTCTCGGTTCCAAGCATCCGACCCTCGCTGACTACCTCAGCAAGACCGCTCACTCCGGTGGCTACGGCGCTAACAAGCCGAAGTTCATGGTCTCCCTCTTGAAGGAATGGTTCGGTGAGAACGCTACGTTCGAAAACGACTACTGCTACGACTTAGTTCCGAAGACCGCTCCCTCCAAGGGCTATGGTGACTACTCCACGATGAAGTCCTTCATGGACATGCGTGACGGTATCATCAAGGGCTACTATGTCTGGGGTATGAATCCCTGTCACTCCCAGCCGAACGCTGGCCACGCCCGCCGTTCGATGGCTAACCTTGACTGGTTAGTTGTGGCTGACTTCTTCCAGACGGAAACCTCCACCTTCTGGAAGGCTCCTGACATGAAGCCTGAAGAAGTGGGTACCGAAGTTTACTTCTTACCGGCCGCGCTCCTCTTCGAAAAGGTTGGTTCCATCAACAACTCCGGTCGTTGGATCCAGTGGCGTGAAAAGGCTGTCGAACCCTTGGGCGAATCCAAGAACGACTTCGAAATCATGATGTTGATTTGGGAAGAGCTCGTTCGCCTCTACAAGGAAGAAGGCGGTGCTGGTGCCGACCAGATCCTTAAGGCTAACTTCGACTACTACATCGACGGCAAGCCCGATCTTCGTACGGTTGCTTGGGCCTGTAACGGTTACGACTGGAAGACCAAGAAGCTCTTGAAGAGCTATGGCCAGCTCCAGGCTGACGGTACGACCGCTTGCGGTATGTGGATTTGGACGGGTTACTACTCCAACGAAGAACACAAGATGGATCCGATGAAGCAGCCGATGACGCGCCGCTCCAAGGCTGACCCGTCTGGCTTGGGCGTGTTCCCGGGCTTCTCGTTTGCTTGGCCGGCTAACCGTCGTACGCTCTACAACCGTGCCTCCGCTGACCCGCAGGGTAAGCCGTGGAACCCCAACAAGTACTTCGTGGCTTGGGATGAAAAGGCTCAGAAGTGGCAGCAGAACGACGTGGGTGACTTCGTTACCGCCGTTCCGCCGAACAACAACGCCTTCTTCATGACCTGGGAACAGCAGGCTCGCTTGTTCGCGCCGGGCGTCTCTGACGGTCCGTTGCCTGAACATTTCGAACCGCTCGAATCCCCGACGAAGAACGTGATGAACGGTCTCCAGAACACCCCGACGGCTATGTGGACGGATGATCCCTCCATCAAGCGCGGTACCTCTGAAGAATTCCCGTACGCCGTGACGACGTACTCCGTGGTTGAGCACTGGCAGTCCGGTACGCAGACGCGTAACGTGCCTTGGCTCGACGAATTGATCCCCTGCAACTTCATCGAAATTTCCGAGCAGTTGGCTAAGGAAAAGGGCATCAAGAGCGGCGACGACGTTCGTGTTTGGAACAATCGCGGTGACGTCAAGGTTAAGGCCATGGTCACGATCCGTATGGAACCGATGATGGTTAACGGTAAGCTCACGCACGTGGTTGGTATGCCCCATCACTTCTCGTGGTGCGGTAACTTCGCCACTGGGGACAACATCAATGACTTGACCCCGAACGTTGGTGACGCGAACTCGTTCATTCCCGAGTACAAGGCCTTCTTGGTCAACCTCGAGAAAGCCTAATCACGGTACTAAGGAGATAAATAATGCGTAACAGCAAAGAAGTCGCAATGCTTTTTGACTCGTCTCATTGCACGGGTTGTAAAGGTTGCCAGGTCGCTTGCAAACAGTGGAACTTGCTTCCCAGTAAGACTGGCCTCAATGAAAACGAGTTCACGGGTTCCTACCAGAGCCCCGCTAACTTGAACGGTAACACGCGTCTCATCCAGACCTTCGATGAGAAGCACAGTGGCGATAAGCTCCGTCCGATCAACATGATCATCGGTCGTCGTTCTTGCTTCCACTGTACGGACGCTGGCTGCGTGGCGATCTGCTCGTCCGGCGCCCTCTACAAGAAGGAAAACGGTGTTGTCGCTTTCGATACGGAAAAGTGTAACGGCTGTACTTTCTGCCAGAGCGCTTGCCCGTTCGACGTTCCCCGCTTCCGCGAAACGGACGGTCGCATCGACAAGTGCACGTTGTGTATCGATCGTTTGGAAGAAGGTGGCGTGCCCGCTTGTGTGAAGACCTGCCAGCCGGAAGCTTTGAAGTTCGGTAGCCGTGAGGAAATGATCCGCATCGGTAAGGAACGTGTTGCTTTCTTGAAGGCTAAGGGCTTTGACAAGGCTGAACTCTACGGTGAAACCGAAATGGGGGGCTTACACATCCTCCAGGTTTGCCAGTTTGGTCATGAAGCTTATGGCTTGCCGACCAACCCGCAGCCCAAGGCAATCCTCAACACCATCGACACGGTCAAGACCGTGACGGGTGTGGGTGTTGCTGGTGTGGTGGCCGCGTTGGCCGCCTCCTTGATCGCCGGCCGCGGCTACCGCCGTGACCAGGTCACGATCGAAGAAGCCAAGCAGCATTGGACGCCGGAACAGCGCGCTAAGGCTGACGCTGAAGTCGAAGCCTTACGTCGCGAAGCCGACAAACAATAACTGGAGTAGCTCATGAAATATATCCAGCGACAGTCTCTTTTGGCCCGTGTGACCCACGGCGCCGCCGCGATCAGCTGCATCCTCTTGGCTTTCACGGGCGTTTTCGTCTTCGTGCCGAGCCTTGGTGGTGGCACCATGGGTGGTGAATTTACGCACATGATGCGTATGCTCCACCGTGTGTTAGCGGTTCCGTTCATCCTCGTTCCGCTCTTCGCTATCTTGAAGAGCCCCAAGGGTGCTTGCCATCTCATCGTTGAAGATGTGTTCGCCAAGTGGGACAAGGACGACGTGATGTTTGTCTTGAAGACGCCTTTGTACTTGTTTGCGCCTTCCAAGGTGCATATGCCCCCGCAGCACAAGGTTAAGTCCGCTCAGCGTTTAGCTGACGGTGGCTTGATCTTCTTCAGCCTCGGCCTCGTCCTCTCGGGCTTGGTTCTCTGGTTGAACACCGGTATCCCCGGTATGGGTGGCTACACGGTCAAGTTCAGCGCTGACACCCTTTTGTTAGCTCACTTGGTCCATGACATCTGCTTCTTCTTGGTTGTGTTTGTTGGCCTCGTCCACATCTTCTTGGGTGGTGGCATCTTCCAGCCGTATCGTGGTACGCACCGTATCATGTGGGGCGACGGGAAGGTCAGCGAATCCGACGCAGCTTACCACTGGGGTTACTGGGCTAACCAGGAAATCGCTTCCGGTAAGAACGTGACCGAAGAAAAGTAATTCACTTCTCCATGAAGTAATTTACTAAAACGAATAAGGCGGCTTTCGAGCCGCCTTATTTGTTTGGATCGGGTTGTGGACACCGTACCGTCCATTGAAAGAAGTGGGGGCCTTTGGCCCCCACTTTTGTCGTTTGACGAATCGAATTTCGAAAAATGCTGACTGGATTCCCCTTCAGGCCAAATTTTTTTTGTTCGTCGACCCACATTTTTCTACTCCCTTTGGTGATTGGGGAGGTGGTTTTCTTTGAAACTCTACGCGCTCAAGGGATTGATGGGGATTTTGGGAGCTCTCCCCTTCAGCGAGGTGCTGCCCTCTCGAGGAAAAAGCCTACGAAAAAACCCGAATGTCAAAGTTAAGTCATTCATGAACATGCGTGTAGAAGAGAGAAAACGCTTTTTTTGAAAAATGAAAATTAGGCACGCAAGATTATCTCGGTCGTGGGGGTCGGGTCAGGGTGGACGTTTTCGGTGAGGGAAAAAGTGGGCATCCTCTTAACGGTTCTCGCCTTAAAGTGATCGTAACACGGGTGCGTTTAGGGGTTATCCCTAGAATCTCGTCCACTCGTTTTATTCAGGTTTTTCGACTTTTGGAAAAAGGGGGTATCGAGCCCCTTTTTCTTAAAGGGGACGATCTCGGCTCAACGCATGTGAAAAAAGGGCAAAAGCAAGGATTGACCGGTTTGCTGTAACGCCTGCTCTCGGTCGGTGGTAGAAGGGGTTTGAGGGCTTTTAAATGAGAGTGATTCTCATGTAGAAAGGTTGGATGACATCCCCTCTTTGAGGGAGTGAGATTCTGTGTGCTATGAGAGCACTAAGCGCTATTCAGAAACGGAATAGCGCAGTCTGTGCAAGATGGGTGGATTATTAAAAGATAATAATTAAAATGACGGCCGTATTATTAAATGAAGGTGCGCATGAATAATAACGCCGCGACCTTGTCTAAAAATATGTTTTTGTAAAAAGAATAAATATAAAACGACTAGTTCTTTATACGCTGTTTAGGGCTCGTTTTCAGAGGGTGGATGAGAAAGGGTCTCATCTCTAGGGGGTAGGGTGAGTGCTGTTAACTCACTGAAATAGAAGGAATCGCGCAGAGCCCCTAACGCAAATACCTACCTACAAGGAGGCATGCAAAGTGGACGGTGTAACCCCTATGGGTAAAACCAAAGGAGAGGGGGACTATACTTTTTATCAATGGACATTAAATAGGGCGTCCTTAAAATGGGCAACGTCGAAAAGACAAAAGATTTTTACTTGTGAGCAATAAGAAAGAATCCTTCGCAAACAAGTAAGTTCCCCATTTCTACACTCCCCAAGGAGGACCCCCATGGAAGTTTCTCGTCGAAGTTTCCTCAAGCGTGGCTTGATGCTCGGCTCGACCGGCGCGATGGCTGGCTTGAGCAAAGCGGCGTTAGCCAGTGCTCATAAAAAGGCACCCTATAAGTTGCGCAATGTGACCGAAACCCAGAATGTCTGTTGCTATTGTTCTGGCGGTTGCGGTCTCATCGTTAGCTCCCGCGACGGTGAAATGATTAACGTTGAAGGTGACCCGGAAAACCCGGTGAACCTCGGTGGTTTGTGCCCGAAGGGTGCTGGTCTCTGGGGTCTTCGTAACATCGTTACGGAAGATCGCGAAGTCAAGAACCACCCCTACCGCGAACTCCATCCGCTCGTTCGTCGTCCGAATTCCAAGACCTGGGAAAAGATCTCTTGGGAACAGGCCATCAAGGAAATCGCTCGTCACACGAAGGACACCCGTGATAAGAGCTACGTTGACGTTGAAGAAGGCGTCAAGGTCTCCCGTTGCGACGGTATTGCTACCTTCGGTGCTGCCCAGCTCAACAACGAAGAATGTTTCCTCGTTCAGAAGTTTGCTCGTTCCTTAGGCGTGCTCGGTTGCGACAACCAGACGCGTGTTTGCCACTCCTCGACGGTGGCCGGTTTTGCGCCGTCCTTTGGTCGTGGTTCCATGACCAGCCACTGGTGTGACTTTGCGAACTCTGACGTCGTGTTGACGATCGGTTCCAACAACGCTGAAAACCACCCGCTTTCTTCCCGTTGGGTTGAACGTGCCCAGGATAAGGGTGCGAAGTGGATCGTGGTTGACCCGCGTTTCACGCGTTCTGCTGCACGCGCTGACTACTACGGCCGTATCCGTCCGGGTTCTGACTTGGCGTTCTTCGGTGGGATGATCAACTACATCCTCTCCAACAAGCTCTATCAGGAAGAGTACGTCAAGCACTACACCAATGCGGCTTGCTTAATTAAGCCCGATTTCAAGTTCAACGACGAAACCGGTCTCTTCTCTGGCTGGGATCCCAAGACCAAGACCTACGACAACGCTTCCTGGGGCTATGACTCCGATGAGAAGGTGGTGTGGGATACGGAACCGGGTTCCGCTTTCTCCTGGGTTAACAAGCCCGGTACCCCGAAGTTCAAGACCCCTGACTTGAAGATTTTGAAGCGTGACGAAACGTTCCAGGATCCCAACTGCGTCTTGAACATCATGCGTCGCCACTATGCTCGTTATGACTTGGACACGGTTTCCAGCATCACGGGTATGGAAAAGGACGTCATCGTCAACATCTATAACGTTTTCGCCTCCACGGGTGCCCCTGAAAAGTCCGGGAACATCCTCTACGCATTGGGCGAAACGCAGCACACCTATGGTTCCCAGAACTGCCGTGCCATGTGCATGATCCAGTTGCTCTTGGGTAACGTCGGTATGCCGGGTGGTGGCATGAACGCGCTTCGTGGCGAACCGAACGTGCAGGGTTCCACCGACGTCGGTGCCGACGTGGCTTGGTTCCCGGCTTACTTGCCGGCCGTTTTAGGCTCCAAGCACCCGACCTTGGCGGATTACCTCCACAAGACGACGTACGCTGCGGGCTACTATGCCAATAAGCCCAAGTTCATGATCTCCCTCTTGAAGGAATGGTTCGGTGAACACGCGACGGTTGAAAACGACTACTGCTACGACTTAGTGCCGAAGACGGCTCCCTCCAAGGGCTACGCCGACTACACGACCATGATGACGTTTAACGACATGCGCGATAACGTGATCAAGGGTTACTTTGTCTGGGGTATGAATCCCTGCCACTCCACCCCGAACGCTAGCCACGCTCGTCGTGCCATGGCGAACCTTGATTGGTTGGTGGTCGCTGACTGGTTCCAGACGGAAACCTCCACCTTCTGGAAGGCGCCTGACATGGACCCTGAAAAGGTGGGCACGGAAGTCTACTTCTTGCCGGCCGCTTTGATCTTCGAAAAGGTGGGTTCCATCAACAACTCCGGTCGCTGGATGCAGTGGCGTGAAAAGGCGGTTGAACCCTTGGGTGAAGCCAAGAGCGACTTCGAAATCATGATGTCGATCTGGGAAGAAATCGTTCGCCTCTACAAGGAAGAGGGCGGTGCTGGTGCTGACCAGATTCTCAAGGCCAACTTCGACTACTACATCGATGGCAAGCTCGACCTTCGTGCTTTGTCCTGGGCTTGTAACGGTTACGACTGGAAGTCGAAGAAACTCCTCACCACGTACAACCAGCTCCAGGCTGACGGTACGACCGCTTGCGGTATGTGGATTTGGACGGGTTACTACTCCAACGAAGCTGACAAGATGGATCCGATGAAGCAGCCCATGACGCGCCGCTCCAAGGCTGACCCGTCTGGTTTGGGTATCTTCCCGGGCTTCTCGTTTGCGTGGCCCTCTAACCGTCGTACGCTCTACAACCGTGCCTCTGCTGACCCGAAGGGTAAGCCGTGGAATCCCAACAAGTACTTCGTGGCTTGGGATGAAGCCTCGCAGAAGTGGCAGCAAAACGACGTGGGTGACTTCGTTACCGCCGTTCCGCCCAACGACAACGCCTTCTTTATGACGTGGGAACAGCGTGCTCGCTTGTTCGCGCCGATGATGAAGGACGGTCCCTTGCCGGAACACTTTGAGCCGCTTGAGTCCCCGACGAAGAACATCATGAACGGTTTGCAGAACACGCCGACCGCTCAGTTCACGACGGATAAGTCCGTGAAGCCGGGTAACCCTGAAGACTATCCGTACGCCGTGACGACGTACTCCGTGGTTGAGCACTGGCAGTCCGGTACGCAGACGCGTAACGTGCCTTGGCTCGACGAATTGATCCCCTGCAACTTCATCGAAATTTCCGAGCAGTTGGCTAAGGAAAAGGGCATCAAGAGCGGCGACGACGTTCGTGTTTGGAACAATCGCGGTGACGTCAAGGTTAAGGCCATGGTCACGATCCGTATGGAACCGATGATGGTTAACGGTAAGCTCACGCACGTGGTTGGTATGCCCCATCACTTCTCGTGGTGCGGTAACTTCGCCACTGGGGACAACATCAATGACTTGACCCCGAACGTTGGTGACGCGAACTCGTTCATTCCCGAGTACAAGGCCTTCTTGGTCAACCTCGAGAAAGCCTAATCACGGTACAAAGGAGATAAATAATGCGTAACAGCAAAGAAGTCGCAATGCTTTTTGACTCGTCCCATTGCACGGGTTGTAAAGGTTGCCAGGTCGCTTGTAAACAGTGGAACTTGCTTCCCAGTAAGAACGGCCTCAATGAAAATGAATTCACGGGTTCTTATCAGAGCCCCGCGAATTTGAATGGGAATACGCGTCTCATCATGACCTTTGATGAGAAGCACTCCGGTGACAAGCTTCGTCCGATCAACTTGATGATTGGTCGTCGTTCTTGCTACCACTGTACGGACGCCGGCTGCGTGGCCATTTGCTCCTCTGGCGCCTTGTACAAGAAGGAAAACGGTGTTGTCGCTTATGACACGGAAAAGTGCAACGGCTGTACCTACTGCCAGAGCGCTTGCCCGTTCGACGTTCCCCGCTTCCGCGAAACGGACGGTCGCATCGACAAGTGCACGTTGTGTATCGATCGTTTGGAAGAAGGTGGCGTGCCCGCTTGTGTGAAGACCTGCCAGCCGGAAGCCTTGAAGTTCGGTCCCCGTGAGGAAATGATCCGTATCGGTAAGGAACGCGTTGCTTTCTTGAAGGCGAAGGGCTTTGACAAGGCTGAACTCTACGGCGAAACCGAAATGGGTGGCTTACACATCCTCCAGGTTTGCCAGTTTGGTCATGAAGCCTACGGCTTGCCGACGAACCCGCAGCCCAATTCCATGCTCAACACCATCGACACGGTCAAGACCGTGACGGGTGTCGGTGTGGCGGGTGTGGTGGCCGCCTTGGCTGCCTCCTTGATCGCGGGCCGTGGCTATCGTCGTGACCAGGTCACGATCGAAGAAGCCAAGCAGCATTGGACGCCGGAACAGCGTGCGAAGGCCGACGCCGAAGTCGAAGCCTTACGTCACGAAGCCGACAAACACTAATCGGAGTAGCTCATGAAATACATTCAGCGACAGTCTCTTTTAGCCCGTGTGACCCACGGCACCGCCGCAATCAGCTGCATCCTTTTAGCGATTACCGGCGTGTTCGTCTTCGTGCCGAGCCTCGGTGGCGGCATTATGGGCGGCGAATTCACCCACATGATGCGTATGCTTCACCGTGTGTTAGCCGTTCCCTTCATCGTGGTTCCGCTCTTCGCGATTTTGAAGAGCCCCAAGGGTTTCTATCACCTCATCATGGAAGACGTGTTGGGTAAGTGGGACAAGGACGACGTCATGTTCGTCGTCAAGACGCCCCTTTACTTGTTCGCTCCTTCCAAGGTGCATATGCCCCCGCAGCACAAGGTTAAGTCCGCTCAGCGTTTAGCTGACGGTGGCTTACTCTTCTTCGGCTTAGGGTTGGCGATCTCGGGTGTGATCCTTTGGTTGAACACCGGCATCCCCGGTATGGGTGGTTACACCGTGAAGTTCAGCGCTCAGACCTTGTTGATCTCTCACTTGGTTCATGACATCTGCTTCTTCTTGGTGGTGTTTGTTGGTCTCGTCCACATCTTCTTGGGTGGCGGCATCTTCCAACCGTACCGTGGCACGCACCGCATCATGTTCGGTGACGGCAAGGTCAGCGAATCTGACGCTGCTTACCACTGGGGTTACTGGGCTAACCAGGAAATCGCTTTGGGTAAGAACGTGACGGAAATTCCCGAAAAGAAGTAATTAACTTCTAGTGTGAAAAAGGCGGCTTTCGAGTCGCCTTTTTCACTAGGAACTTCGACATTCGGGTTAATACCCCCCAAAAGGGAGTAAGTCTCTTGCCTTGAGAGGATTTTCCCTAATTGAGTTAATATCTCACTATGCCCTTGGTCTATTAAATCCCTACCCGAGGGAATGATTCAAAGCACTTCATTAGACCCCTGATTTATCGAGTTGCTTTTGGATCCTGTCTTAGACTCCTTTCCCCCATTAGAAGGAAAAAGCAATGCTCAATCGCAAATCCCTTGAACGTGCGCTCGCTCAATACATCGCCCATAAAGACGAGGAAGTGGTGGCTCGTTTATCCGTATTTGGTCCGGCGCTCTTAAAGGCGGCGGATATTCGTACGGCGTTTGAACCGTCCATCCCCGACTATCCTGTCGAAACCATCGCGGCTGCCCGCGAAGGTAAGACGGCTGTCTTCAGTGAAGTTCCCGTTCAAATCGACCGTGACGCTTTCATCGCTGCGATGAAGGAAATCGGCGTGGCCTTGCGTGATGGCTTTGCTTTAGAAGGTGACACCTTAGACGCCATGAACGCTGTGGATTGGTCTGAGTTCGCCTCTGACGAACTCTTAGCCTTAGCGGGCCGTGAACCGATCGCGTTCTTGGAAAAGTTAGTAGACGGTCACGAAGACGATGACCTCTTCATGATGTACACCTTGCCAGTTGTGGGCTTAGCCCTTCGCACGTTCTTGGATAAGTACGCTGACGAATTAGCTAACCTCGTGGAAGATCCCCTGCGTAAGGACGACACCATCCACCACGACCGTGCCTTACAGTGCCCGGCCTGTGGCGCCGGCGCTGCCGTCGCTGCTGTGGTTGAAACCGCTGTGAACGGCAACGTCAAGAAGCTCTACTGCACGTGCTGCGGCATGAAGTGGACCTTCGAACGTATTCGTTGCGCGGGCTGCGGCGACATGATCTTGTCGGACTTGAGCTATGTGCACGACGATGGTGACCAGAAGCACCGCTTGCACGTTTGCAAGGGCTGCGGCGAAGCCTTCCCGACGGTCTTTGCGCGTGACGAAATGAACTTCAACCCTGATGTTGAACAGATCGTCATGACGGGCTTGGAAAGCTTCTACTTGAACGATCAAGCCAACTAATCGTCAACGACCAGCTTAGGGACTCTTTTGTCAAGAACAAAGGGTCCCTCTTTGACGTTTAGAAGGGGGCCATTGAGCCCCTTCTAAACAAAAGAAACAGGGCTAGTGAGCCCTTTTCTTGGCGTGATTCACGCTTCAGTGGGGACTGCCCCCGCCCACTCTCTACTCTCTTTCTACCCCAATCGTGAGGGGAAAAGACCTTTTGAGGTGTTTTCTTTCTCTTGGAGCCCATTTACTCATGACGACTACTCCGCCTTCTTCTGCCGAAGCCCCGATGACGGGCGCGCGTGCCGTGACGGTACATCGTTGGAATCAAGCTGAAGCGCAAGTTGACTACGTTGCGGAAGAGGTCCCGGTCGCGCTGGTCTATAACGGGATCAGTCATGCGGTCATGATGACGAGTCCCCAGATGCTCGAAGCCTTTGCCATTGGCTTTACGCTCGCGGAAGGGATTGTTGAAGGGGCGCACGAAATCTACGACTTAGAAGTGGTGGAAAGCTGCCAGGGCTATGAAGTGCACCTCACGATTGCCACGGAGCGCTTTGTTAACCTCAAAGCCTATCGTCGCTCCATGACGGGTCGCACGGGTTGCGGCTTGTGCGGTGTGGAAAGCTTAGAAGGGGCCGTGAAAAAGCCCAAGACGGTGCCTCACACCCAAACCTTTGACATGGCGCACTATAACCACGCGCTCACCTACTTAAAGCAGGCTGAGGTCTTAGGGGGAGTGACGGGGTGCACGCATGCTGCCGTTTGGATTAAGCCCGATGGCTCTTACGCCGGCGGCACGGAAGACGTGGGTCGTCACGTGGCGCTCGATAAACTCATTGGCCTTAAAACCCAACAAGGCTGGACTGAGGGCGCACTTTTAGTGAGCTCGCGCGCGTCCTATGAAATGGTCCAGAAAGCGTCCGCCGTTGGGATCGAAATCATGTTCGCCGTTTCCGCCCCCACGGCTTTAGCCGTGGAACTCGCCCAAGAAACGGGTCTCACGTTGGCCGCCTTTTGCCGTAACGGTCGCTTAAACGTGTACACGCACCCTGAGCGACTCATTGGGTTGACGCCCGAAGAATAAAGCTGGGGTTTTACCGCTAGCCTCAAGAAAGCGCCCCTTTCCAAGTCGAAAGGGCGCTTTTTTTTGCGTTTGGGAGGATGGCGACGCTTCGCACAATTCTAGAGGCATTTTGTCTTCAAAATCGGGGAGGGGGTCGGTGGAAAATAAGGGTAATGTGAGCGAGTTTCCCAAGTAGATCACGCATGGCGGTGTGGGGAAATGCCCAATTTTTAGACCTAAAACGGGACGTGATGTGCTTAAATTTAGGGGCTAACCCTAATATTTTACCCCTAGTCCCCCAAGGGGTATGACGAATTTCCTGTGATGACCCCTCCCAAATGGTAGAGGTGATGCCTCTCCAATGCCCACCCTAGGTCTTATCGATTTCTTGAACAAGCGTGATAGGTTTAGGATAGAGATTAGGTGAAGACCCTAATGACATCGGTGTTGTTACGCGGCCGGACCGCGGAGTGATGCGCATTTTTAAAAGGGTGTTTTTCTAGGATGAAAAGCGCTCCCTTTTAAAAGTCAGGTATCCCTCCGTTCTTATTGGCCATCCCCTTTTCTCATCACTTGACAAAGTGAGTCGTGAGAAGAGGGACCCTTCTGGTTTTTCTCCTCGAGGCTCATTGCACTGGAGAAGGAAATCCATGAACCAAATTTTTAAGGTGAAGTTCAACCATCACACGGGCGTATTTGCTGTCGTCTCGGAACTCATGACCAACCGTAAGAAAAAGGCCGAAAAGGCCACGGTGGTGGTTGCAGGGCTCTTAGCCGCGTTAACCGCGGGGACGGCGTTAGCCAATAACGTCGAGGGTACAGGGAACACCATTGACCCCACCGCCACCGACGTTAACGTCTATGGCGACAACAACACCGCAACGAAGATTAAGAACACCACTATTGTGGGTGACAGCAATAAGGTCGAAGAGCCGGATGACCCTTATACGGTCGATGGCTTGACGATTTTGGGTGATCGCAACGTCGTTAAAAAGGTCGCCGTCAATGACGTGCCTGGTGGCAAGTTTGCCAACGTCAACATCATTGGTCGCAATAACACCGTTGGGATGGATTCCCCCTTTTCGACGGTGATTGGTTACAACAACCACATTGAGTCGTCGGTCAAGAACAATAACTCCGGTGGGGCCCTTAAAGATAAGGGTAACCAGGGTCACTTCATTTTGATTGGTAACGAGGTGGGCACGGCGGCTAAACCCGTTGAAATGGGTTTACACAGCGTTGCCATTGGCGACAACATTAAGGATCACTTGGGTACGGGTGCCATCGCTATCGGTGAAGGCACGCGCTCGGGCTACTGGAACTCCATCGCCATCGGTAAGGGCGCGAAAACGGGTACGGAAACGCCTGATATCGCCTTTAACTGGGATCCGTATCCGCTCGCTGGTGCCAATTCCATTGCGATCGGTAACGATGCCGAATCCCAAGCCTGGATGTCGATTGCCATCGGTTACCAAGCCCGTGCGGACCATATCATGGGGGCACAGAATAGCTACTCCAACATGGCTTTGGGCTATCGTGCCCGCGCCTTGGGTGCACAAAACGTCGCCATCGGTGCGCGTGCCTTTACGGACGATAAGGGCGCGGATAACCGTTCTGCAGGTAAGTTAAAACTCGAGGACGCTTATCGTGGCGCTGCGGAAGAAACCCGTATCGGTAAGCTCTGGCTCGCTCCGGTGGATTCCGAAATGAACGCGCAGTACCGCACGCCTTATGGTGTGGTGTCCGTGGGTTTAACGGATCCTACGGGGATGAGTGTCTTTGGCGAAAACGGGACCAATTTGCGTCTGCGTCGTATCCAAGGGATTGCGCCTGGGTTAATCGCACCGAAATCGACTGATGCCGTAACGGGCGCTCAGATGTACGGTTTGAGTAAGGTCGTGGACGACCTCACCAAGCCCCTCAAAGTCACGGGTGAAAATAACACCACTCCTGTGACGGGCTTTGACTTAACCGCCGACAAGCACCTCAAACTTAAGACCGATTCCAACATTGGTTTGACGTTAACCGCGGGGCAGGGCACCGAAGCCGATCCCCATAAGGTCGAACTCAAGCTCAATGAAGATTTGTCCGTGGGCTCCTTAGAAGTCGGTAACACGGCTGCAGGCGCCAACAAGGTCAAACTCTCCGTTGATGCGGAGGGTAACCTCACCACGGACGACGGTAAGGGTCTCAAGATCACGGACGGCACCGATGCTGCCTCCGTTAACAAGGACGCCATCAAGGTCGCTGACGCAGGTGACACGACGTCCTCTGAAATGAAGAAGGACGGCATTCACACGAAGTCCCCCACGGCGAAGTCTGACCTCACGGCCGACAGCCTCACCTTTGCTGATAACGCGGGTGCCAATCCCAAGTCTGTGCTCAATAAAGAAGGCTTAACGCTCACGGGCGCAACGGGGAAAGAAGTAGGCGTGGGTCTCAATGACGCCGCTGAAGCGCTCCTCTTAAAGGGGAAGAACATCCTCTTTGGTAACGCTGCCGCTGTTGATCGTGGCGACCATACGCTCGCCGATGGTGCGTTCACCGATGCCGACAAGACCTTGGCATTTGCAGATGGTAAGGCCTTGAGCTTGCCCAACTTGCCGGCTGGTAACGCCGCGCCCAACGGTGTCATGAACTTAGACAACCGTCGCATTCAGGGGTTGGCCGCTGGGAAGATTTCGGCTGCGTCCACCGACGCCATCAACGGGAGTCAGCTCTTTAACGTGGCGCAAGCCTTAACGGAGCAGCTCACCTCGAGCACGCGTCCCATGCATTGGTCGGGCTCGAATAACGGCACGGCCGTAACGGGCTTTGATGTGGGGGCAGACAGCAGCGTTCAGGTGGTTACCGATCAGAATTTGAAGCTCGACATGACGGCGGCTGCCACTGGCTCGACCGATCCCAACAAGATCAACTTGGCGCTCAATCCTGATTTATCGGTGGGCACCTTGGAAGTGGGGAATACCGGTCAAGCTGATGACAAGAAGGTGAAACTCTCCGTTAACGACGAAGGTAACCTCACCACGGATGACGGCAAGGGCCTTCAGGTGAAGGACGCCGCCACGGGTGACACCACGGATGTGGCCAAGGACGGTATCAAGGTGGCTGACGCTGCGGGCACCACCGTTTCTGAAATGAAAAAGGACGGTATCCATACGAAAAAGCCTGGCGCTCAGTCGGACTTGACGGCCGAGAGCCTTACCTTTGGTGGGGATGCGGGTGCCGATCCTAAGTCGGTTCTCGATAAGGACGGCTTAACGCTTACGGGTGCGGGTGGCAAAACCGCTGGCATTGCGCTCAACGACCAGGAAGACGCCTTGGTCTTAAAGGGGAAGAACATCCTCTTTGGTAACGCGACGGCCCCGCTTGCCCAAGGCACGGCCGGGACGGGTGCGCACACCTATACGGAACTCACCTTGAGCAACGGTAAAACCTTAGCGGTGGATGCGCCTGCGGGTAACACGCAACCTAACGGTGTGGTCAACTTCGACAACCGTCGCCTACAGGGTGTGGCTGCCGGTTTAGTGGCAGCAGACTCCACGGATGCCGTGAATGGTAGCCAGCTCTATGGGGTGGCTAAGGGCTTGAAGGACGACTTGACCGCACAGTTAGAGGCCGCCGGTATTGGTGAAAACCAAATCGATCCGACGAGCTCCGCGAACACCGTGCTCGGGAAAGACAACACTTTGAACCCGAAGGACGGTACTCCTGCCACGGGTAACACCGTCACGGGTAAGGATCAAACGATTACGGGGTCCGATAACACGGTGGCGGGTAACACCAACACGGTGGACGGCACGAAAAATGTTGTCTCGGGCAAGGGCAACACCACGACGGGCGAAAAGAACGTCGCTCAAGGGGTGGATACGACGACCGAAGGCGACAGCAATGTCGTGATTGGGGACCGTGCCAAGGCGGTTGGCAACAACAACGTCGCCTTAGGGACGGAAGCCTCTACCGTGAAGCCTGATGGTTCCGCCGTTAACGACGCCTTAGCCTTCGGGAATGGCGCCAAGAGCGAAGCCGATGGCGCGATTGCCTTGGGTAAGGGCGCGAAAGCGACCGATCCCAATAGCGTAGCGATTGGTTCGGGGAGTGTCGCCGGTGCCTCCATTCAGTTGGGTGACGCCACGGCTAATCAAGTCGGTGTGGTCTCCTTCGGGAAGCCTGCTGAAAATGGGCAACCGGCTGAGGTGCGACTCGTCACGGGCTTAGCCAACGGCACCGTCGCCAAGGGTTCGACCGATGCGGTAACGGGGGATCAGCTCTTTGAAGCCACTCGCCCCATGACGTTGACGGACGGCACCAACAATATGTCGCTCTCGGGTGGGTCGACTGTGAAGGTGACGACGGACACCAACTTAACCGTGTCGGTGGATAGCACCGCGGGTGAAGTGAACCTTGCGTTGAATCCCGAATTAACCCTTCAGAAATTAACCTTGAAGGGCGCGGGAGCCGCGGATCCGGGCGTCGACTTAGTGACGGACGCTGCGGGCACTTTAACGGTTGGCGCCGACAATGTCGCCTTAGGGACGGGGGCAACCGTCACGACGCCGACGGCCTTGACCGATACCACGGTCGCAGGCGTCGGTGGCACGGTGGCCTTAAACGCTGCTGATATGGCAGGTAACCCCGCTGCGGGCGCCGTCTCGGTGGGTTCTGCCGGGAACGAACGTCGCTTACAAAATGTGGCCGCGGGCATGATTTCGCAAACGAGCACGGATGCTGTTAACGGTAGCCAACTCTACGCCTTAGCCAAGGTCGTGGCCGATATCCCGACGTTACGCTTAGATGCGGAAAAGAACTTAAACGTCGGCGGCACGGTTGATCCCACGTCGAAAAACGCGACGGCTTTAGGCTCCAACGCCCTTGTTAAGGGGGACGGTGCCGTAGCCCTCGGGGCTGATTCGAAGGCCGAAGGCGACAACGCCTTGGCGTTAGGTAAAGCCGCTGAAGCTTCGGGCACCGGGGTGGCATTGGGTGGCAACACCCAGGCCGCTGACGGCAACGTGGCGTTAGGCTTTGGCTCGAGCGCGCCGGCTCGTGATGACCTCGCCCAAGGTGTGGTGGGTGTCGTGAGCGTTGGTAATGCGGCCGCTGGCGAAACCCGCATCCTCTCTGGGGTCGCGGATGGGACGCGCCCCACGGATGCGGTTAACGTCCGACAGCTTGAAGCCTACGGGAAGGGGATTAACGAACGCTTCTCGAAGTTTGAGCGTGAAACCCGTGGTGGGATTGCGGCAGCTAACGCCATCGCCAGCCTCCCGCAGGTGGTCTACGCCGGGACGAGTTCCGTGGCGGTGGGCTTAGGCGACTACGAAGGTCGTCAAGCGTTGGCCGTGGGGATCTCCCACATGACCAATGACGGCGAATACATCTGGCGCGTCAATGGGGCCGTTTCCACCGATGGGAAGCGCTCGCTTGGGGCGGGTGTCGCCTACGTCTGGTAAGCGCTTAAACCTTTAGGCGAAACCTAAAAAGAAGAAGGGAGGGACCTCACGGTCTCTCCCTTCTTTCGTCTGAGTGGCACGCCTCAAGCGTTTGCTCTCAATAGGCCCCCTCAAGCGTTTTGGTCTTAGGCTCGCCAAGGCAAAAAGTAAGCGGGCACGTATTACCGTACCCGCTCATGTTTGGCGCCGTTCGAGAACGTTAGGCGGCACGCTTTTGGTCGAGCCCGAGCGTTTCCATAATCGTGGCGGAAATCTCTTCGATGGACTTGTGCGTGGAATTGAGCCAACGGATGTTTTCGCGGCTCATCAAGTCTTCCGCATCGAGAATTTCACGACGGCAGTTTTCAATGCTCGCGTAACGGCTGTTCGGACGACGTTCGTTACGGATTTCAGACAAGCGTTCTGGGCGAATCGAGAGGCCAAAGAGTTTTTTACGTAACGGCACTAAGGCGTCGGGCAAACACCCGCGGTCAAAGTCCTCCGGAATGAGGGGGTAGTTGGCGACCTTAATACCAAACTGCATGGCCAAAAAGAGCGACGTCGGCGTTTTCCCAGAGCGGCTCACCCCCACGAGGATCACATCGGCTTCGTCGAGCCCACGGTTGGTTTGCCCGTCATCGTGCTGCAAGGTGTAGTCGATGGCGGCAATACGTTCATTGTATTTTTCCCCGTCACGGATCTTGTGGCTTTGCCCAATGCTGTGTGCGCACTTGATGCCCAATTCCGTTTCCAAGGGACCCACGAACTTGCGGAACAAGTCAATGATGTGACCCGATACGTTGTCGTTAAACGCACGCATGATCGAGGGGTCCACAAAGGTCGTGAAGATGATCGGACGAATCCCTGAGGTTTTTTCCGCGTCACAAATCTGCTGAGCGGCCACCTGGGCTTTTTCCACCGTATTGATAAACGGCATACGACGCTGTTCGTAATTGAGGTTGGGGAACTGCGTCATGATGGAATGCGCCAGCGTTTCGGCGGTAATGGCGGTCCCGTCACTCACAATGAAGACCGGACGTGCAATCGAGGGGAGGGAAGAAGTCATGAAAACCTTTTGAGGTTGAGTAGTCTATGGGCTCTATTGTAGAGCGCTCCCCAGTACTTGTCATGACCCCTCCGAACGAGGCTCAGTATTAACCCGAACACAAACCCCGCCAAACCCGCGATGTGTCGCAAAACAACAGGGAATAGTCCCCTTACCATCCCGCAAAAGGGGTACTTTTCTCGGGACTTTTGAGGCGTCGCAATGGGCAGTGCGACTGACCCCTAGGTATTACGCCAAGGGGAGGATTTTATTTGTTAAAATCACCTCGAATTTCATCAACAGGCCCAACCAGGGCTCTACGAGGATCAGAATGTTACAAGGTCGTTATGTCTTTCCTTTCAGTCAGCTTCGCATGACGGACGTCGAAAAAGTCGGCGGCAAGAATGCTTCGCTCGGTGAGTTGCTCAGCCAGCTCACGGATGCCGGTATTCGCGTGCCTGACGGTTTCGCCACCACGGCAGAAGCCTTCCGTCTCTTCTTAAAGGAAGGGGGTTTGGAAGACCGCATCGCTCAGCGTTTGGTGGGCTTGGACGTCGAAGACGTTAAGGCCTTGGCCGAAGCGGGTAAGGAAATTCGTGGCTGGATTGAATCCGCCCCGTTTCCTGCTGAATTGGAAAAGGAAATTCGTGACTTCTACGAATGGTTGAAGGATGGTCAGGAAGAAATCTCCGTGGCCGTTCGTTCCTCCGCCACCGCGGAAGACTTGCCTGATGCCAGCTTTGCCGGCCAGCAGGAAACCGTTTTGAATGTGGTGGGTATTGACGCCATTCTCTTCCGCATGAAGGAAGTGTTTGCGTCGCTCTATAACGACCGCGCTATTAGCTACCGCGTTCACAAGGGCTTCACGCACGCTGAAGTGGCCTTGTCTGCTGGTGTGCAGCGTATGTGCCGCTCCGACAAGGGTTCCGCCGGTGTGATGTTCACGATCGATACCGAATCCGGTTTCGATAAGGTGGTCTTCATCACGTCGAGCTACGGCTTAGGTGAAACGGTGGTCCAGGGTGCCGTGAACCCCGACGAATTCTACGTTCACAAGCCCATCTTGGAAGCTGGCAAGTATCCGATCATTCGTAAGGCCATTGGCTCCAAGTTGATCAAGATGGAATTTGAAAGCGACGCCGCCACGGGTCGTACGGTTCGCACCGTTGACGTGGACGCTGAGGCTCGCCGTCAGTTCTCCATCACCGACGAAGACGTCATCGAATTGGCTCGCTTCGCTACGATTATTGAAAAGCACTACGGCCGTCCCATGGACATCGAATGGGGTAAGGACGGTGTGGACGGTAAGATCTACATCCTCCAGGCCCGTCCTGAAACGGTGAAGAGCCGTCAGAAGGATGCCGACGTGCAGTTGCGTTATTCCTTGAAGTCCAAGGGCCGTCTCCTTTGCCAGGGTCGCGCCATTGGTCAGAAGATTGGCCAGGGTCCCGTTCGTATCGTTGAAAGCGCTGACGAAATGGATCGTGTGGAAGCCGGCGACGTGCTCGTCACCGACATGACCGATCCTAACTGGGAACCCGTGATGAAGAAGGCCTCCGCCATCGTCACGAACCGTGGTGGTCGTACCTGCCACGCGGCTATTATTGCCCGTGAACTCGGTATCCCCGCTGTGGTGGGGTGCTCGGACGCCACCGAACGCCTCGTTGAAGGTGATAAGGTGACGGTGTCTTGTGCTGAAGGTGACACGGGTAACATCTACGAAGGCTTACAGGAAGTGGCCGTCGAAGAAGTCCGTCGTGGTGCCTTGCCGGAAGTGCCCGTCAAGATCATGATGAACGTGGGTAACCCCCAGCTCGCCTTTGAATTTGCGGGCATCCCCAACAAGGGTGTGGGCTTAGCTCGTCTCGAATTCATCATCAATAACAACATCGGTATCCACCCGAAGGTGGTGCTCGAGTACCCGAACATCCCGAGCGAATTGCGCGATGCCGCTGAACGCTTGTCCGCTGGCTACGCTTCTCCGAAGGAATTCTTCGAGAAGAAGATCGCCGAAGGGGTGGCCACGATTGCTGCGGCCTTCTACCCGGCCAAGGTCATCGTTCGTATGTCCGACTTCAAGAGCAACGAATACCGTAAGTTAATCGGTGGCGCTCAGTACGAACCGGAAGAAGAAAACCCGATGTTGGGCTTCCGTGGTGCGTCGCGCTACATTGCTAACCAGTTCGCTGAATGCTTCGCCATGGAATGCCGTGCGATGAAGTTCGTTCGTGAAGAAATGGGCTTAGACAATGTGGAATTGATGATCCCGTTCGTGCGTACGGTTGATGAAGCCCGTCGCGTTAACGAAATCATGGCCTCCCACGGCTTGAAGCGTGGTGAAAACGGTCTTCGTGTGAACATGATGTGCGAATTGCCGACCAACGCCTTGTTGGCTGAAGAGTTCTTGGAACACTTCGACGGCTTCTCCATCGGTTCCAACGACATGACCCAGCTCACCTTGGGTCTTGACCGTGACTCCGGGCTCGTGGCGGCCACGTTCGACGAACGTGACGCTGCGGTGAAGAAGCTCCTCGCCATGGCCATTAAGACCTGCCGTGAAAAGGGCAAGTATGTCGGTATCTGCGGTCAGGGTCCCTCTGACCACGCTGACCTTGCTCAGTGGTTGATGGAGCAGGGCATTGAGTCCATCTCCTTGAACCCCGACACGGTGGTGGATACCTGGCGTCGTTTGGCTCGCGGTTAATTCCCGTCTGGCCTCACTGACACCGAAGAGGGGAGCTAATTCCCCTCTACTCAAAGCGCCTCAGGATTTCGATTCTGGGGCGTTTTTGCGTGCATCGTGTTGTCAGGCTTTTTGTTGACTACCCAATTTTTTCTCACGAAGGTCGCTGAACATTTTCCTAATGAAATCGCTACAAGCCCCGTCGCTCATGGTTTTTGTGGGGTGTGGCATAACGGCATTCGTTGCAAAGTACACACAAAATTTGTCCAAATATTTTGGGGTAAGTGTTTTCGATAGTGTGACAAAATCAAAATGTTTTCAAGAGGGTGAATTGGGGCGTTTTCCTTCAAAGGCGGGGATTGGCTGAAATCAATGCGCGTCATTTTCGTGTCGTAACCCTTGTGGTGCGTGTGCAAGAAAATGGGAAGGGCTAAGGGTGGACTAGGTCGGTCGCCTCTGACCTCATGGATACTGGGTGACATTATCGATATGTCAGGTTCTGACGCAAGCCTAGATAGGTCAGTGTATCTACGTCTTTCGTGTACGCTTTGAGGAGTTTTGATTTGTCTTCTATATGGCTGGACTCTAATGATGAAGCGTTTTACCCCTACCCAATCTATTTTGTTGACGGGCGTTCTTTTTGCGATGTTCGCCCCCTTGAGTCATGCCCTCACGACGAAGAAGGTGATTGATGGCGTTGAATATGACGCGACGGCCCAATTTGACCGTGCATTGAAAGTGGATGAGTCCGTTCGACGTGTTTTCCTCGAAGACGTCGGGCCCGTTAACGTTACTGAAGTGATGAAGGATCGTTTTACCCCCGGTGTTGACTATCACGTACAAGGTGGGGTGTCGCGTAACGGGGACATCACGTATACGATGGAGGAGATCTTGCCCGAGATCTTGGATCAACCGATCGACTCCCAGGCCCATTACGTGTTGGCGAAGTCCGATAAAACGGGCGAGCCTGAGCTCTTAGTACCCACCCCCGCGCCGAGCTTTGTCTTCTTGCCAGAAACCTCTTACCGTTCGGATCGTGTCACCACACGTAAGCTCGTGCCCAATTCTGAAACGACGTTTACCGATCCGTCGGGGACGACCGTGAACCTCGTTAAGGCGGCGTCGCAAACGACTAAAACGCGCTCCATGGTGGGGGCGGGGCTCAATAATGCTACCCGTATTGATATTAACGGCGTGCATTTCCGCGATATCAACTACATCACCCAGACGGGCCTCAACGCCGGTAGCCAAAAGGTCGTAAATGTCGAGGACGGCCTCATTGCGCATGGCTCGAAAGATGCCATCAATGGGGGCCAGCTCTATGACGAACTCCAAAAGATCAAAGCCGGTGACGTGGATTGGAAGCGTATTCATCGCATGGGCGCGATGGCTGCTGCTTTAGCGGGGCTCCACCCCATGGAGTATGACGAGCGTCATCGCTTCTCCGCGGCCGCGGCTTACGGTAACTACCGCAGTGGTCATGGGTTAGCGGCTGGGCTCTTCTACCGTCCTGACCACCGTATGATGGTTTCGGCTGGGCTTGCCGTCTCCCCGGGGGGCGATAAGATGTTGAACCTCGGTGCCTCCTACCGTTTGGGCGCACAAAAGAATGAGTATGCGTCCACCTTTAAGGACTTTGCCTCTTCGGAAGTCGCTCACCAGCTCACGGTGAACCTCCGCCACGTGAAGGAAGACTTGGACGATCATAAGGTCGATACCAAGGCGAAGTTGACGAGCCAGCAAGCGCTCATCGAAAAGCAGCGTCAGCGTCTCCAAGCACAAGCCCGTGAGATTGCTCGCTTAAAGGCGAAGCTGACCGCTCAAGAAGCCACCAACAAGGCCTTTGAAGCCCGCTTTGCCGAATTAGAAGCGCGCTTGAAGCCCTAATCCAAGCGTCTCGCCCTTTCAGACCCCAGTGGTGCCACAGCACTGCTGGGGTTTTTCGTTTGTTGTCGGTCTATGACGGCTTTTTGAACGTTTCCTCGTCTCCCGGTGTCCTTGGGTGTTGCCCCCAAGAAGGCAGAGAGACGCCAACAGCAAACTCTGGTTCTTCTTTTCAGTGTCAGGCAATCGCGCTCTTAGAGAAGGGGGCTGATTAGCCGAGACCGTTTTCTTTGAATTGGATGTCCACTCAGCTTTGCTTCTTTGGCGTTCTTGGCATGGGATCCTGTTGCCTTTTGGGGACGTGGAATCTGTCTAGAAAAACGGGTAGGTGAATTCGATAGGGTGACGGCTTTCTGTTGCAGAGAAGGCTCACTCCAGTCGCCGAATAGTCGCGCTTGAAGCTTGGGGACACAACGTAACACGGTCACAAACTTTGTACGTGCCGTGACCCATCACCATTTCAGACGAGCGGACCTCTCATTCCTTCTTTTTCGTTCGCGCTAGCACGGCGTGAAGGGGTTCTGTTGTGCGTTTCGCCGGGTCGGGATTCTCACTCTTGATGTAGCCGCCTAGTTATTTGACTCTGGAATTGTCGAGGTTGCCTTGTTGGCGACGTCTAAGGACTAGTCGTGCTCTAAAGAGGTTTTGAGAATGCGTCCGTTTGCCCGCTCTCGTCATTGTCTTTTCACAGGCGTTGTAGTCGCCACGTTGGGGGTGCCAGCGATGGCTTCTAACTTCGGGGTCTACAATCGCCACGACCTTTTTTATGATCCGCCCCGCATTCCTTATTTAAAAGTGGATGATGGGATCGTTAAAGTCTTCAAAGAAGACGTGCAACCGATTCGTCGATTCCATGAATACAAAGATCGCTTTTTTGAAGGGGTGGATGTCAGTACGGTTGGGATGGATAACGTGAATGGTGACATCGATGAGAGTGAGGGGGAGAAAGCGGCCGAGATCCCGAAGCGAGGGGCGATGGATGCTTGGACGGGGAAGTTAAATAACGACAACTTCGAACTTATCATTCCCAACGCCACCAAGAGCTTCGTGTTTCTGCCAGAAACCCGAATGCAAGAAGAGACGGTTACGACGAAAAAGATCATTCCTGACACCGAAGTTCTTGAGCATTTCTCCAATGGGGACTTCACGGGGATTGATGTGACGACGGAGTCGGTCGTCAAAAAGTCGTTGGCTGGCGCAGGGCTCAATAACGCTACCCGCATTGATATTAACGGCGTGCACTTCCGCGATATCAACTACATCACCCCGACGGGTCTCAACGCTGGGAGCCAAAAGGTCGTGAACGTTGAAGACGGCTTGATTGCGCATGGCTCGAAAGATGCGATTAACGGCGGTCAGCTCTATGACGAACTCCAAAAGCTCAAAGCCGGTAATGTGAATTGGAACCGTATTAACCGCATGGGGGCGATGGCCGCGGCCTTAGCGGGGCTCCATCCCATGGAGTATGACGAGCGCCATCGCTTCTCCGTCTCTGCCGCCTACGGGAATTACAAGAACGGTCATGGGTTAGCTGCGGGGCTTTACTATCGTCCTGATCACCGAATGATGGTCTCGGCTGGGCTTGCCGTCTCCCCGGGGGGCGACAAGATGCTGAACCTCGGTGCCTCTTACCGACTTGGCGCACAAAAGAATGAGTATGCGTCCACCTTTAAGGACTTTGCCTCGTCTGAAGTCGCCCACCAGATCACGATTAATCTTCGTCACGTGAAAGAAGACTTGGACGAACACAAAGCTGACGTTAAAGCCTGGTTCGTTCAACAGCGCGCCCTTGACGACCAACAAACCCGACGCCTTCAGGCGCAAGCCCGTGAGATTCGGGAACTGAAGGCGCAATTGGCTAAAGAAGTCCAAGCCTTTACGTCCTATCGCGAAAAGATGACCTCACAAACCCAAGCGCTTGAAGCGCGCTTAGCGCAAGTGGAAGCTCTCTTAAAGAAGTAAGGGTACAACAATCCTCTCTACGAACCTCAGGTGGGCGCGAGCCCCCTGGGGTTTTTCTTTTGTGTGGTGGATTGGGGCGGGGGTGCGTTTCCTCTGACTGGTTTTCTAAACAGCCGGAAGCTGACCTTTATCGAGTACGAGACGCTGGTTGAGCGTTAAGGCGGGAGCGCGTTGGGTTAAAAAAGCGCTCTCCTTTTCATTGAGGTCAATGGCTTTTAGCGTCCTCTGCTGGAGAGATTTAACGCCTATTTACTCTGCCGTGATTGATGGGTTTTTTGTCTTGAGTAAGTCCCCTAGAACGACGGTTTAATTTGTCTAAACCCTAGGGGCTGTTGTCGTTTGGCTACATTTCACACGTCTAATAAATCGGGTAGGGTTTCCGATATTGTGCAAATTTCGCCTTGTTTTTGATTGGGAGCTTCGTCACGTAAAGCCCGCCTATCGCAGCAAAAGAACAGCGCAATCGTGTCAAAGACTCTGCGTCATTTCACGGGGTTTCTCGGTTTTAAAATCGGGTAGGGCTAGAGGGCTTGAGTGTGCCGGACTTAAGGCTAATGACCACTTTATGAAGGAATGGCGTTGTATAACGGTGCGGTCTGGGGTTCTCTCTCTTGATTGCTCTCCCCAATTATTTGAACCTTGAATTGTCGAGGTTGTCTTGTTGACACCGTTTTTAGGTTTAACCGCAATCTAAAAGGGTTGAAATCATGCGTGAGTTTGCTTTCTCTCCCTCTTCATTGTTGGGGGTCATTGTTTTAAGTAGTCTTTGTTCGTCGGCGTTAGCCTCTAACATCGCATTGAACATCCATAAAGACGTCGCGTATGCCAGTGAAGCTATCTCTTGGAAGCCTTACGCTAAACTCGACGAAAGCGTACGCAAGGTCTACAAGGAAGAAATCACAGATTCCATCCACGAAGACCAGTGGGCCGCCGGCACTGAGTTGGGTGAGATTCATAACGCACCCGGGATGGTGGGGAGCAACGGTGAGCTTGATTTCAATCACGGGGCTGAGGCTGCCGATATCCCTGCTCATACAGATATTCAAGGGTGGGCGGGGAAATTCAACAAGGATGAGTTAGATCTCATCATTCCTAACGCAACGAAGGGGTTTGTCTTTGTGCCGGAGTCACGCCTCCACACGAGGGAATACATTAAGAAAGAGATCATTCCTGGCACGGAGGAGATGGTCCATTTCGCTAACGGTGACTTCAAGCGGTTCGATGTTGCGCGTCATAGCGAGAAACGTCATATCTTAGAAGGGGCCGGGATCAATAACGCCACCCGCATTGACATTAACGGCGTGCACTTCCGCGATATCAATTACATCACCCCGACGGGCCTCAACGCAGGGAGCCAAAAGGTGGTAAACGTTGCCGATGGCCTCATTGCACACGGCTCCAAAGATGCGATTAATGGGGGTCAGCTCTACGACGCCCTCAAAAACATGAATGTCGACTGGAACCGTATTAACCGCATGGGTGCGATGGCCGCGGCCTTAGCGGGGCTCCATCCCATGGAGTATGACGAGCGTCATCGCTTCTCCGTGTCGGCGGCCTACGGTAACTACCGTAATGGGCACGGCTTAGCCGCGGGGCTCTACTATCGCCATGACCACCGTTCTATGGTGTCGGCGGGGCTCGCTGTCTCCCCGGGGGGCGACAAGATGTTGAATCTCGGAGCGTCTTATCGCCTCGGCGCACAAAAGAATGAGTACGCCTCCACCTTTAAGGACTTTGCCTCTTCCGAAGTCGCTCATCAGATCACGATTAATCTGCGTCACGTGAAGGAAGACTTGGACGAACACAAAGCGGACGTTAAAGCCCAGTTCGTCGCGCAACGCGCTCTTGACGACAAACAAACCCGACGCCTTCAGGCGCAAGCCCGTGAGATTCGCGAATTGAAGAAAGAAAACGCGGCGCTCAAAGCCACGCTAAAAGCGCTTGACGAGCGTTTGGCTAAACTCGAAGCCAAGCCCGCCCCATAACCGCAGCCTCGACACGGGGGTCGTTAACGCGGTTACCGTTAACGCTAACGGATTAACGACTCCCTAACGCCCTCGATGACGTCGTGATCATCGAGGGCGTTATGCATTTAAAGAGAGACCTTTTCAGGCACGCGTCGTGGGATCCAACGCCCCGTCTCAAACAAGGCGCGCACGCGTGCTTCTTCCGCTTTCGCCCATTGGGCAAAAAGTCCTCGTACCCAACGGCACGCTTCATCATGATGGCGGCACGGTCCCCAAATGAGTCCATTCCAGTAGAGGGGCTCATTGGCATCCAAAGGCAAGGGTATCGCCGTGAGGGCGTGGCTTCGCATAGCAATCTCCGCGGCACGCCACCCGCAGACAGCAATTAAGTCGGTTTTTTCCATGGCTTCCCACGCCGTATTAAAGCGTGAGGTAGAGAAACGTGTTTTCCCTAAAAACCGTTCATTGGTAAAGAGGCTTTGGTCGGGGCTTGTCCACGATTGACTGCGTCCCGTTCGAATGGAGACCCGATCACATGTTCGCAACGTCGCCATCGTGATGGGCTCAGAGTGAGCGAGTAGGGGATGGCCCTGACGCAACAAGACCACGCGATCCAGGGGATAGAGTTTGAGCATGTGCACGTCGGGCGGTAAGTCCACGGCGGTTACCACGGCAAAGTCCACGTCGCCATTGAGCACGGCAGCGAATTCGTTATCCATCTTTTTGAGGTCCACCCTCGCATTGGGGGCTTGAGCTAACAAGGAGGGAAGTACGCCACCGATGACGTGGGAAATCTCCGCCATCATGGAACTAATGCGAAACGTTCGACTGCAACGACTTGGGTCAAAGTTTTGCGCTTCGAGTTGCTCGAGTCGTGCTAAGGCAGCACGAATATGCGGGGCAATCGTTTGGTAATAGTCCGTGGGCTCATATCGACTCCCCGCTAAAACAAAACAGCGCTGTCCCAAAATTTGCTGGATTTTGGTGAGCATGCGCGACGCGGCTGACGGCGACAAATTAATGGCTTCTCCCGCCTTATGCAAAACCCCGCGTTGGGCTAGGGCTTCTAAGAGCATCAAGTTCTGGATTGACAAAGAGGAAAAGTTGCGCATGAGACCGGGTCCTTAATGCCTTCGAAAAGGTTATCGCTCAGGGGTCGTGCAGTTTTTGCAACCCTATCATGGCGTTTTTGTCACTCGCCGACAAGCCTTTTTTCTTCGAGACTAACCCTGACGGGAAAGGGAAGCGAAGTGCCTCTGACCACGGTGCTTTGGCCCTTTTCTCGAATGAATAACTTTCGTTGTCGAGTCAAGTCACAAGGAGGACCTATGCAACGACGTTCTTTGTTAGTCGCCGCGATGATGACGACCTTTGCGAGTAGTTTTATTTCTGCCCCGGCCCTGGCCACGCAATACCTCACCACGGATTTGGTGATTATTGGTGGGGGCTTGTCCGGTCTGGCCGCTGGTCAAACTGCAGTCGATATGGGTGTTAAGCCCATCATCCTTGAAAAAGAACCGACCTTAGGGGGCGCGGGCAATTTCCCAGAAGGCTCCTTAGGGGTGGGTTCACGCTACCAGAAAGAACATGGGATTACGACGACGGTCCAGCAGGTGATGGATGCGGCGATGCAGTTTCACCACTACCGTGCTGACCCTGCGCTCCTTCGTGTCTTAATCGAAAACTCGGGCGACACCATTGACTGGGTCATGGATAAGGGCGCGGAAATGCGTCGAATTCGCACGATGTACCCCAAGGAAGAATCCTTGATGTGCTGGCACCTCTTTAAGGGTGGGGCAGCGGGGATCGTTCAGCGCTTTGCGAAAGACATTCGCGCTAAAGGCGGCACCATTCTCACGGAAACGCCCGCTCGCAAGCTCTTAGTAGAAAAGGGCAAGGTGGTCGGCGTGGAAGCCGTCGATGCGGATGGCGAAAAGGTCATCATTCATGCGAAAAAGACGATCATCGCAACGGGTGGGTTTGAATCCAACAAAGAAATGTTGGCGCAGTATGTGCCGGACTCCTCAGCCGTGGGGATGCATGAACCGATTTGGTACCGCGGTCCTGTGACGGATGGCAAAAATGGGGACGGTCGTACCGGGGACGGTATTCGTATGGCGCAGTTAGTAGGCGCTGGCGTCAAGGGCATGGGGACGGTCGCGGGTAACGCTCCCTATCTTCCTGATATGCCCCCGATTCGCCAATTCATGGGTGACCGTTACTTGAAAGAAGGGCGTTGTGCCTTAGCGCAGCCGTGGCTCTGGGTGAACCAAGACGGGAAGCGTTTCTTCAATGAATCCCGTGGCGCTGTCTTTGTGGACGTTTATAACGCCATGACGAGTGCGGGTGGGGTGATGTACAACATCATCGACCAGGCGAAATATGACCAGTTGGTGAACCAAGGGGCGCTGCTTCCCTTCAACGCCATTGTGCTCGCGGGTGTGCCCTTGAAAGAGCTTCCCAAGGCCTTTGAAGTCGGGAAAGAACGTGGCTGGGCCTTTAAGGCGGATACGTTAGACGATTTGGCCGCTCAGATTGGGGTACCGCCTCAAAACCTTAAGGACACCATCGAAAAGGTGAATGCCTACGCCAAGGCAGGAAACGACCCGGAATTTGGTCGTAAACCGGAACACTTAGCCACCTTTGATACCCAGAAGGGTCCGTACTACGCTCTCAAGGGGATCCGTGCCTTCTTCTTAACCTTAGGTGGGGTGACGGTGACGCCTAACTTCGAAGCCACCAATCCGCAGGGTGACATCATTGAAAACCTCTACGTGATTGGTCAGGACATCGGTGGGCTCTATGACTCCACCTATGACTTGCGTGCGGAGGGCTCCGCCTCGTCCTTTGCCATGACCTCGGGTCGCATTGGGGCGAAAAAGGCCATTGAAGCGATTCGTGCCAAGTAATGGCTAACTGCTGGTAGACGTGGGCACCTTCTTGAAGAGGGTGCCCCCTTAAAACGAAGGACCCCAACTTGTATGAAAGGCTCTCTTTGTCTTTTGGCGTTACTGATCGGACTTACCAACGCTCAGGCGTTTGACCTCAAGCATCAAGCGCGAGGGCTCCAATGTGAGTCCTGTCACAAGGTCGCGACGCCCACGAAAAAACCGAAAGCCCGTGTTTGTGAAACCTGTCACTCGTACGACGATTTGGCACAACGCTCTGAAAAGAAGGGCTTAGTGCCCAACCCCCATCAAAGCCATGCGGGCCCCATTAAGTGTGTGCTTTGCCACCATGAACATAAGCCAAGTGAAAGTTACTGTGTGAGTTGTCACACCAATGGCGATCCCCGGTTTTCGTTTAAGGTGCCATAGTCCACGCAACCCCCCAACCTAAAGAATGCTTTCAGCCCTTTTGCCCTTGCCCTTTCGGTGAGGGCGTCTTTTTATTCATTCCTCCCCCGCAATACGCCCAAGAGCCCTGCTTGCTAATCCTTACTTTTTCTTTTGTTAATTTGGGTTAAAGTTAGTGCAA
>JAHHRF010000057.1 GCA_020025955.1 Sutterella sp. | reverse complement strand
AGCTACTTGCGTAGCTCCTTAAATTTGACCCAGACACAAAATTCCTGACACTCCCGAATTCACGTCGAAGTCGCTTGGTCTTACCTCAACAAAGAGTCCAGTGCGGGGTACGCTCGATAATGAAGGTACGGTTAAGCTGACTGGCGCATCGACGTTAGGGGGTAAGACCACCAATAAGGGGACCTTCACGGCGGATACCCTTACCTTAAACGGTGCGGAAAGTCTCTTTACCAATGAGAAAACCTTATCGGGTAAAAACTTAACGATTTCTGGCGTTCCCAACAGCGACCCCACGCAAGACACCCATTTTGTCAATCGTGGTGACGTTCGCTTTGAGACGGTGACCATTAATGGCGGGAATATTCTCTTAGAAACGGGGACGTTTGCGCCTGCGAATATGCTCACCTTAGAGGGAGGGACGGTCACGATTGGTCAAGATACGGGGGCTGATAAGACGGCCTTCCATGCGGCGAATATCAGTAACAACGCAAAGACCGCTTTCGTGGTGAAGAAAACGGGGATGTTGTTCGTGGATGACGGCACCGTGACGACGACTGACAGCCAACTCTATTTGGGTCAAGCCCTTGACTTGCGCCAAAATGGGAGTTTGTCTGTTAACAACAGTACGTTGGCGAAGGGGGGTAGCGCTCACATTGGGGCGGACTCTGTCACGACGGTCGACTTTGCTGCGATTGCCGCCGGCAACACCCCAGTGTTAACGACGGACAATGGCACCTTGACGGTGGATGCGGGGGCGAAATTAAAGCTCATCAACATCAGTCAGGTGAATTCCGCTTTGGCGCACTACGAAGTCGCTAATGGCTTTACCTTGGAGAATGTAGACCCCGCTAAGGCCTGGACGGGTGGCTGGGATCAAGTGGACGGCGACAATGCCGACTTTGAGTACCAGTTAAGCTGGAAGGACAATCCCGATGACGCCGAGAGCGCGACCTTAAAGGATAAGACCCTCTACTTGGTGTTAAAGGCCAAGCCGGGTACCGCTCATTATCAAGACCCGAATGCGGCCCCAGGCGCCTTCTCGGACGGTCCGGTGAGTGCTGAGGCGATCTTTAACCACGGTCGCGCCGCCACCAATGGGATGATTGGGCGTTCTGCCATTTTGTGGCACGTTGAAACGCCGGAACATGACCGCGCCCTCTGGGTTGATGGCTTTGGCGAAGACCGCAAGGTGGGTGACGGCATTGGTTACCAGTACCGTCGCTTAGGGGTTGTCGTTGGGACCGATCGCCGCGTTGGGGATCATGACCAGGGGTTACTGGGGATCGCTGGCTCCATGTCGCGCGCTAACGGCGAAACCACGCAAGACTGGGCGGGGACGGACTTCAAACTCAATGCTGCAGGGCTTTATGCCTATGGGGCCTATCGTGATGACGATCAGTTAATCAACGGTCATGTGGGTTATGTGTTCCAGAACAATAAGATGACCCATGGTGCCGAAACAGCGACGGTGAAACTTCGCATGCTTACGATGGGCGCCACGCTCTCGCAGCGTTTTGAGCCGAAAGAATCGTACTTCGTGACGCCGCACTTGGGCTTTTACTTGGGCTGGGTCTTGAGTTCTGACTACAGCATTGAAGCCAATGGCGCCACGACGGCCAACAAGACGATGAAGCGTATGACCTTGATCGACCTTCCGATTGGGGCCACCTTTGAAGCGCCCAAGCGTAACTACAAGGGTTGGGACGTGACCCCGTTTGCGGACGTCACCTACACCAAGCCCATTGGCGATACGACGCTCACGGTGCAGGATCAAGGCGTGGTGGCTAACCCCATCGTGCGTAACTTAAGCGGTGCCTCCACGGGCGTGAGCTTAGGCTTCACGTCGAAAAAGCCCGATTATGAGTTCGATGCGCGTTACCGCTATAGCTTTGGGGAAAACAAGTTGCGTGAGCACGCCCTGATGTTGCGTATGTTGAAGAACTTCTAAGACGCTTCACTCACGCGTTCTTAAATTAAGCAGGTTGATGACCTTCTCAGGTCGTTGACCTGTTTTTTTTTTCGTTTGAGTCCCCCATTTGTTTCTCCGCTTTTTACCTTCTCTCTATCCCTTTGGTGTGACGTTTCATTGTTGTGCGATTGGACGAAATTGGGCGGGTTTTAGGCAAAGAAGAAGGGAAAATTTTAGGTAAGGAAGGAGGGCGCTATTCCCGATTCGTTGTACGTAAACGACTAAGCGACTTTTGAATTTGTAACGCGCCGATTTGTCAGAAGAAATGCCTACAAACTCTGTGTAGAGCCAAGTGAAACAAGGAAAATGCCTTTTATCTTTGGGTTTTTAAGGCAGATAGATTGCGTCATTAGCTTCGAGTAAGTGGGGCAGTAAGGGGGTTCGTAGGCGATCAGGGGCTAACTTCTTTCTTGGACACATTGAAAAGGTGCGAAAGACTGAATAGACTTGAGTTCAATGTTGTGTTGTTTGATGAGTTTTTTCTAGCCTCAAGGGTCAAGGGATCCTCATTGCGTTTTTATTTCTGACGACTATGAATCATTCTTTCAAAACCATTTGGAGCGCGACGCGTGAGCGCTTTATTCCTGTAAGCGAAGTGACCCGTGGCGCACGTCCGTCTAAAGGGCGCGCAAAGAAGGCGATCTCTGCCTTGATGCTTAGCGTCATGGCATCGGGCGCGATGGCTGAAACGGCCGTCATTAATGGTGAGACCTTTAATGTCGTGACGGAGGTTGTCAATCCTCGCATTACTTTTGGTAAGAAGCCCCTCGGTGTTATCAAGGACGACGGGAGTGTTGAACTCTATCCTGCTAACACCATTTACCTCAATTCAAAATTTGTGACGACTGAGGTCTTCGCGGGCATTTTGAATGTGGGCACGTCCCCCACGTCTCACCCCTCGCTTGGGGCGGGTAGCCTCGACGGGTTTCGTGAGGTTCATGTTCATGACGGCAAAACAGTGGTTTTAGCGGGGCGAACTGACGGTCCTACGGATGTGAACTTATTCGAGAATTCTTTGAGAATGCTCGCGATCTATGAGAATGTTGAATCCGAAGGTCAAGGCTCTTTCATCCAGTTGGGCTGGGCGGAGGGTCCGCGACGTCATGGGGATATCCGTTACCTTGACATTCAGAATCAGGGCAGCGGGGCAATGCTCAATGGGGACTTTGGTATTCGAGAGCGCATCACCTTAGGCTCGGACAAGCTCCAAAAGCGTGGCGGGACCTTAACCATTGGGAACGGTGCCTCGATTAAAGCGATGCTCTTAACCATCTGGCCTGAAGCCGAACTCAACGTGGATGATGGGGTGTTCGAACTCGTCATGCACAATGGGCGCGGCAAGAATCACCTCTATGGTCGTATTACGATTGGCGAAAAGGGGTCCTTTATCACGGGGACGGCCCCCTTGCGAGCCCCTCTGCGAGATATCCTCGACTATATGACGGACACCGACGCGCACTTGAGTACGATTCACAATAAGGGCTCGTTGACGTTTACCCAGCCGACCCTTTTGAACGGGAAGCTCACCAATGAAGGCACCATGACGGTTGATGAAGCGACCATCAAGGGGGACTATGTCGTCTTTACCAATACGAAAACGTTTACGGGTAAGGCGTTGACGGTGGAGGCTAGCAATGTTTCGAGTGTGACGCCGGCCCCAGATACGACCTTTGTTAACCAAGGGGACGTGATCTTTGACAACTTAACCTTCAGTGGGGGCAATCTCCGCTTTGAAGGCGGTACGGTCCATCCTGCTGCACAGCACTTGAATTTGCCCAGTGGCACGCTTGAAATCGGTAAGGATTCGGGCGCCATGGTGGGGACCTTCTACTTGGGGAACCTCCAAGGGACGATGGATGCCAACTTGGTTGTCAAAGAAAAGGGCACCTTAGTCGTGGCGGATGCGTTGACGAACACCTCGGGCAGTCAACTCCACTTTGCTCAAGCGTTGAAGTTAAACGCACCGGGGACCTTGTCGGTGATGAATACGACGCCGGTGACGGCGGGCAACGCCCACATTGGCGCGGGCTCGGTGACCTCCATTGACTTTGCGGCGATTGCCTCCAAGACCAATCCCGTGTTGCTGACCACCGGGGGCGGTACGTTAACGGTGGACGCTGGCGCGAAATTAAAGCTCGTCAACGTCACCAACGTTAATGCTGCGCAAGAAGAGCGTTATCAAATCACCAAGGACTTTACGTTGCCGGGGCTCGATGCCACGAATGCGTGGTCGGGTGGCTGGACCCAGATTACCGATGACAACAAAGCCGTTGACTTCGAATTAACCTGGAAAGATAACCCCGCGGACGCTGAGAGTGGCACCTTAGAAGCCAACGCCCTTTATGTCCTCATGAAGCCTCATGTCGGGGGCGATGATGATGACGCCGCTACGGACGACTTTACCGATAACGCCGTTGGGGTAGACGCCATCGTCAACGTGACGCGTTCGAGTTCGTCTAGCTTTGGCTCGCGTTCGGGTAGCCTCTGGCGCACGGATGACGCCAACATGGGTCGCACGCTTTGGGTCGAAGGGATTGGTGAGACGGTAAACGCCGGTCACCAGCAAGCCTACAAGTACCACCGTGCTGGCCTCGTGATGGGGGCAGACCGTCGAATCGGTGCCGAAAACCAAGCCTTAATCGGGTTAGCGGGCTCGGTTTCGCACGCCACGGGGGAAACCACCCGTGAAGCGGCCACGTCGGACTTGAAGTTAAACGCTCTGGGGCTCTATGCCTATGGCGCTTATCGCCATCAGGACAGCCTCCTTAATGCGCACGTGGGTTACGTCTACCAAACGAACCGCCTGACGCATGAAGACCAAAAGGCCAAGGTGAATTTGCACATGGTCTCGGCGGCAGCCAACCTCTCGCACCGCTTTAACGTCAACGACCGTGTGGTGGTGAAACCCCACGTTGGGCTCGCTGCGGGTTGGCTCTTTGGGTCGGACTACGACATCCGTCAAAACGGCACCGTCGTGGATTCGAAGCATTCGAAGTCGCGCTTCTTGATGGATCTGCCGGTGGGGGTGAGCATCGAAATGGCACCTTACGCCCTTAAGGGCTGGACGATGAGTCCCATGGCGGATGTGACCCTCACGAAGCCGTTAGGTCAAAAGCACGTGGTCGCTACCTCGCAGACGGGCGCTCAGACGGTGCGCGAATTAAGTGGTGCGATGACGAGTTGGACCTTAGGGTTTGAAGCCAAGAAGGCCACCTGGGAAGTTAACACCCGTTACCGCTTCACGCACGGCGCGCATCACCATCGTGAGCACGCGTTAGATGTGCGTGTGGTGAAGGCTTTCTAAGTCCTTTCGAGAAACCCACAATCGGGAGGCGGGCAAGGCGCCCCCCTCCCGAGCTTTGTCTTGATCAATCGCGAATTGGTCGACGTTTTAATTTTTTTGAGTATTCAGAGCCAAACGTGCCCCAGGGTCATTTAATCCGAGGCAACGAGAACGGGCTCTGACGTAGAGAACCCCATGAATCATTCTTATAAAACTAACGCTACTCGTGAGTGTTTTATTCCTATGCGTGACGTCGCTCAAGGTCTGCGTCCTACCAAGGGGCACTCCCCCTTTGTGCTCTCTGGGCTTCTTTTGGGGATGATGGCTTCGGGCGTGATGGCTCAATCCGTCCTCATTGGTCACAATCGCGTAGAAGTGAGCACCGAAGCGAAGGCTTTCGTGAAGGATGCCACCAATCCCAGCCCCTTTGATTTGAACACGATTTACCTTAATGGTTCCTTGTCGACGACGCCCAGTATGTTTGCAGTGCTGGATGCGGGACACGTAGGGTCCGTGGGTTTTATGAGTCTGGACGGCTTTCAATCCTTTGAGGTCTCTGATCGCATGACCGGGGTGTTAACCGGTTTTGAAGAAGGGAATGCCGAGACTGTGCTCATGAAGAATTCGATCGGCAATCCGCTTCTCGGGACGTATCCCGCTACCTTTGTTTCCAAAGGGCATGGCTCGCACCTTCAGTTAGGTTGGGCTGAGGGGGCAAAGCGCCACGGTGAATTGCAGAACCTCAATGTTAGCGGGTACAGCACGGGGGAAGTGGTTAACGGCGACTTCACGGTTACGAATTCCGTCATGGTGGGGTCGGTCTATGCACCTTATCATGGCGGAACGCTTACGATTAAAGATGGCGCCACGGTGACGGCCAAGGGGACGCTGATTCGCGAAGAGGGTAAGTTAATCGTTGAAGGGGAGCTTGATAGTACCAACGGTACGGCGGTTTGGCACGAGTTGACGATTGGCGAAACGGGGACCTTAAAAACGAACACCCTCACCAATAAAGCCAATGGTCATATCGGCACGATCCAAAATA
This sequence comes from Sutterella sp., assembly GCA_020025955.1. GTDB lineage: Bacteria > Pseudomonadota > Gammaproteobacteria > Burkholderiales > Burkholderiaceae_F > Sutterella. Next base: position 5,193 of record JAHHRF010000057.1, on the reverse strand, counting down.
AGGGTAGCCTCACGGTGACGGATGCCTCGACCTTAGAGGGGATCACGGAGAATCTGGGTACCTTTACGGCGCAGGCGCTCACCTTAGCAGGGGAAGACAGTCGCTTTACCAACAAGAAGACCTTCAAGGGGAAGAGCCTGACGATTAATCCGGTGGCGGGCGCCACCCCTGAGCACGATACGACCTTTATCAACCAAGGGGATCTCAACTTTGAATCCTTAACGTTGACGGGGGGTAACCTTCGCTTTGAATCGGGGACGGTGAGTCCGGCCAACACTTTGCAGTTACCGAGTGGCAAAGTGGAAATCGGTAAGGCGTCGGGCGATGCTTCCACCTTCTATCTGGCCAACCTCCAAGGGGCCATGGATGCGAATTTGGTCGTCGACAAGACGGGGATGTTAGCCGTGGCTAATGCCGTGACCGCGAAAAAAGCGGGTCAACTGCATTTTTCTGAGGGCCTGGCGATCGGTCCGCAAGGCACGCTTTCTGTGATGAATACGACGCCGGTGACAGCGGGCAGCGCTCATATTGGCGCGGGTTCCGTCACCTCGATTGACTTTGCCGCCATCGCGACGAAGACCACGCCCGTGTTAACTACCGCTAACGGCACCCTGACGGTGGACGCTGGCGCCACGTTAACGCTCAAAAATGTCTCTGACCTCAATCTCACGGAAGCCGAGCGCTTCCAGATTACCGAAGGGTCGTTGCCGGGGTTAGATCCCGCTGACCACACGTGGGCCGGTGGCTGGACGCACGTCTCTGGGGATAATTCGAGTTATGACTATGCCTTAACTTGGAAAGACAATCCCGATGACGAAAAGAGCGACACCTTATTGGCTGACGCTCTCTATGTCCTCTTAAAGCCCCGTGAAGCACAAGGGGACTTTACGGACAATGCCGTGACCGCGGATGCCATTCGCCATCACAACCGCCTTTCCGTGGCAAGTTTCTCGGGTCGCTCGGGGAGCCTCTGGCGCACGGACGACGCCGACATGGGTCGCACGCTGTGGGTCGATGGGATTGCAGAGACCGTTAACGCCGGTCACCAGCACGCCTACAAGTACCACCGAGTGGGGCTTGTGATGGGGGCGGATCGTCGCATTGGTGAGCAAAACCAAGCCTTAGTCGGGGTAGCGGGCTCCGTTACGCACGCGACGGGTGAAACCACGCGCCAAGACGCTGGGACCGACCTTAAGATCGACGCCGTGGGGCTTTATGCCTATGGGGCCTACCGTTGGGATGAACGTTTGGTGAACGGCCATGTGGGTTACGTCTATCAGTCGAACCATATGGCGCAGACGGATCAAAAGGCCAAGGTCAAGCACCACATGGTGACGGCTGGCGCCTCGCTCGCGCAACGCTTTACGGTGAAAGACCGCGTTGTGGTGGCGCCGCACGTGGGGTTGTCCGCTGGCTGGCTCTTAAGCAGCAACTATGACATCCGTCAACAGGATACGGTGATTGCCACTAAGCACACGGCTTCTCGACTCTTGCTGGATGTGCCGGTTGGCGTGAGCGTGGAAGCACGTCCCTATGCCGTCAAGGGTTGGACCATGACCCCCTCGGCTGACGTGACCCTCACGAAGCCCTTGGGCCAAACCTCCATGCGCTTTAACGCCGCGGGGAGTGCGCAGCCGGAAGTTCGTGACATGACGGGCGCGACGACGAGCTGGACCTTGGGGCTTGATGCCCAGAAGGCCACCTGGGAAGTCAACACCCGTTACCGCTTCACGCACGGGGCGCATCACCATCGTGAACACGCGTTAGACGTGCGTGTCGTGAAGGCGTTCTAACGCGAACCCAAGTCGTTTAAGACGAAGGGAGATCCATGAGAGTGGGTCTCCCTTTTTTTCGTTCGTGAGGAGGCGTCACACGCAGACGGACGAGCCCTTCAGCGGGCCCCCTCCCCAGTGGTCTTTTTCTCATTAGAAAAACTGGGTAGGGACGGGGTTGTCTAGTCGCTCAGGGAGAGGGGAGAACGGTTTTTATTTCCGTTAAGACCTGAGGTGTGTTGGGAAACACCGCTCAATGGCTAGGCGGTCAAGGTGTTGATAACGGCTCTCAGTTTATGAGAGGGAAGGAAACACCCTCACGACTTCAAAGGACCGTCCCCCATGGTTTGAGCAGTCGTTACTGTCGAAGTGCTCTTTTAATTGATACGCGGGAAAAGCGCCGCCTGAACACAAAATTTTCCATTTTGGCGATTGTAAAGCCATATCAAATAAGAAAAATTTGACACTACATGATTTTGTGGGGGGGGGGTAGATGGTTTATGCCATATGTTGTGTTTTAGTGGGTTTTGAGAGTATCCGCTCGGGAACAAGTGTGCCCAATTAGATAAAAATAAAGTACTAATGTTTGTATGGGATATTTTCTCTCTCCTATTAGGGAGAGGTCGTTAGGGGTTTGAACGCTTAGTTTTTATTTAATAGCTTGATAAACGAGCACTAAAAGAAAAGTGTGATTCAGAGGGCAACTTGTAAACGCCTGTAAACATGGCAAATTATTGAGACGCATTCTTAAGGCGTAGTGTGCATCTAAGCACTTTTGCCTAAATGGGGAGTGTATCGATTTTTGTGTAAGTTTTTTGCCAAGTGGGGGATTGAGGAGTGTGCATTTTGGGAGAGGAGTGAAATGTAAACAAAGGCAATGTGTCACAGATGTGTCAAAAATCTGAACAGGATATTCAAAAAGTTACATTTTTGTAAAAATGCCTAAGTCGTTGATTTTAAAGAGGTGATTCGAATAGGAGAAAAATGCCTTTGCGAAAAACGAAAATTTTCGCTTGTACTCGTCCAATTGAGCGGGTAGGGTAGGCGAAACCCTAATTGGTGTCGTGACAAAACGGGAGGGTGAAGACTGCTGAGGAGCAACCGCGATGCCATTCAACAAGAATTAAAGGAAAACGATGAATAAGAGCTACAAGCAAGTTTGGAACGTTGCTAAGAATGGCTTCGTGGTGGTGAGTGAAAACACCTCAGGTCATCGTCCCTCGAAGGGGGCTGCGTCCAAAGTGTTGGCGAGCGTATTGATGGGCCTTTTGGGCTCGTCGGCTCAGGCTAGCATTGGGGCCGTGGACACGATGGTTGAGAACACCACGTTGACCGGCACGAAAAACCTCGTTGAATTGCGTGATTACTTCTTAGCGCACCCCGAAGAGCGTGCCACGGGCGCCATCTTTAAAGATGTCACCTTGGGCTACCACGATCGCCTTGATTCTCCCGCTCAACGTGAAGCGGCTTATGTGGGCTTTGACCAGTCGAGTAATTCGATGATGGAAAAGCTGAGCACGAAATTTAATGAAGGCCTGAAGTTTAAGGCCGACGCGAATTTAGACGCTGGCTTAGAAGACGCAATCCGTAAAGAAGCCAAGGGGCGCGAGTTAGCGGAAGAGTTATATTTCCGTTACGACAAAGAAACGCCTGAGCAGGTTGAAGCCTTAGTGCGCCAAATCGTTGATAAGGCTTTAAAGGAAACGCAACCGGGTTTATCCGACGCGGATCGTGCAACCAAAGTTGATGAGGTTATCGGTAAGTTAACCCCGACGAGCTTGAAAGACATCTCTAGCAAGATGGTCTATAAGGGCTATCAACGCGCCATGGCGAAAACCATTCACGCCAACATTGGTGTGCGTAACGCCGATGGGATTGACCGCATCATTGCAGGGCTTTCTACGTTAGCGGGTGAATATGACAAAGGTCCCACGGCCATCTTGATTGGCTACGACGAAGGGGACACTCGCGAAGAACTCTTCCTCAATGCACCGAAGTACCGTGGTAACGTCACGGCCTTGGTGGCCAATGCCAAGAGCTTTGCCCAGTTGGGGTTACGCGATGGCACCAAGAAGCACGGCACCTTAGGGCAACTCTTAGTGGATCACGACGGCACCCTTTCCGTTGTGAATGGCACCTTTAAGGTGACCGACAAGATTTCGCTTGATCAGGCTGACAAAAAGAAAGTGGGTGGCGTCTTAACGATTGAAGACGATGCCACGGTCCAGGTGGGGAAAAAGGCCTGGGTTCGCCACGGTTACACCATGAACATTGATGGCACCCTGGAGTCGCTTGACCCAGCCAAGACAGCCTACCTGGGCAACGTCGGGACAGTAAACGTCGGTAAAACGGGCACGTTAAAGACCAAAAAGATTTTGGATAACGCACCCGGCAAATACACGGGGAAGACCGCTTTCTTTAATAACGAAGGTACGGTTGAAGTCGAAGAGGCCACCCAGTTAAACGGCACCTACACCTTAAAAGATAAGGGGACGTTTACGGTTCAGTCAGGCAACCTCAAGCTTTTAGGCTCCATGGATAACGCCGGGACCGCCACCTTTGACGACTACACCGTGATTGGGGATACGCGTAAAAACCGTGCGGGGGCCTTCGTGAATTCGGGCACCTTTACGGCGAAAAACGTGACCCTGGAAGCGGGCACCGGTGCCAACTCGGGCACGATGACCGCTGATACCTTGACGGTTGACGGCGGCGACATGACCAATACCGGGACCTTGAAGTTTGACACGGTCTCGGTTAAGAACGGTACGTTGGATCTCCAGTCGGGGACGAGCCTCGTGGACACGGACTATCACTTTGAGGGCGGCAACGTCATCATCGGGACGGATTCGGACGCGACGGGTGCCTTTGCGTTAGCCATGAAAAAGCACCACAACGTGGGCTCGCACATCACGATCAAAAAGGCCGGTTCGCTCGTCGTTGGCGATGGGGCGTTGAACACCCCGAACACCAACCCGCAGATTCAGTTCATGGAACGCATGAAGTTGGACTTGGGGTCTTTGAACGTCGGGAACACGTCGCCGCACACCTTGCGTCAGGGCGATGCCTACTTTGGTCAAGACAGTCTCACGACGATCGACTTTAAGGCCATCGCTCAAAATGGTGGCAAGAACGCCATTTTAGAAACCTTACGCTCGGGTCAAGCAACGATTCATCCGGATGCCAAGTTGCATTTAATGAATGTGGCTGGCATTACCGAAGACGTGACGAGTTACGAACTCATCACGGGCTTTGACTTACAAAACGTCGACGCCAATAAGGAATGGAACGGTGGGTGGACCACCATCACTGCGGATAACGACGACTTCGAATATGAACTCGCTTGGCGTGGTGCCACGATTGAGGGTTTCGACACGTCGAGCTTAGACAACAAGACCCTCTATTTAGTCATTAAGCATAA
>JAHHRF010000056.1 GCA_020025955.1 Sutterella sp. | reverse complement strand
TGCACAGACAAGTCAATGAAATTGGCCAACGGGAAGCGCCCGTCTTCTAAGAGGTGCGCGAGCTCCACGTAGTAAAACGGATCAAAGAGCCGGCCGTTGGCCAAAACGCCAATGGCTTCATCGAGACTCGCTAACGCACTTGTTACCGCGACCAAGCCCTCTCCCAAGCTCAAACGCGCTTGCGGCGTGAGCGCCTTATCGTCCCCGGCCCACAGGGCTTTGACGCGCAGATAGGCCAAGTGTCGAGAGAGGATCCAATCAGCTTGCCCCTCATCAATACTGAGCACTGTGGTTTCCGGTTCCAACCCACACGGGTGCCCCACGTGCTCCACTCGAATTTGTACCCCGTCTTCAAACCCTAGCGTTAACGCCTGATCCGCGCGCGCAATCAAGTCGGGCGCGGGCTCCCAAAAGTCAGTGAGCGCATCGAGCCCTTGCACCGCGAGTTCAATCGGGTGCGTTAACAAGACGGTTGACGAGAAAAACGCCACACGCGACACATCCATACTCACTCCTTGCCTATCCCGGCAACTTGATTGAGACGGTCGAGACCACCGCTTACTTTGAGCCTAGCAATCCTGTTGTCAAGAAAATATAAGACGAATCCCTACCCCCTTGTTTTCCTTTCACTTTTTCCAAAAAAGAAAGAAGAAACGAGAAACCCAATGGTCATCCCCCTCCCTCATCAACTTCCCTCTCGTGGTAAGAACCCCCTAAACCATGAGGGGGTTGAATACAGTAATAAGCCTTAATGGACACCCTCGAGACGTCGATCGAGCGCCTTAGGGTGGTCGTCCCCAAAAGGCGACACGAGGAAATAAAACGCGTAATAACGGCTGAACAGAATCTTCAGACAACAAAAAAACGGAATCGCGTATCGAACCCGATTCCGTTTTCGTTGGTGCTTTAGGTCCCCTGGTGTTTAGAGAAAACCTCAGGGGGAAGCTCACGTTTTACCACGTACGCTCAAGAGCGATCTGCCCACGAACCCCAGCCTTGGTCTTAGGCATCTTCGTCATAAAGGCGCTCGCCGACAAAGCCCAGTTGGCATTGAAGGTGTGCTTGGCACCCGCCCCTAACGCAAAGCCAATCCCGCGGTTCTTTTCCGAGACCGTGGCGTCCATGTGGTTCGCCTGACCCACCGTCAAGGTTTGCTTACCGGCTAAGCGCGCTAAGAGGTCACCGCGGACCCAGTAAACATCCTTCGGACGCTGGGCGCCAACTTTCACCCCAACGCGACCCGTCACGCCCCACAAGGGATCCGTCGAGACGGTCTTGTCGCCCCAGGTGTAGTCCTTGAGCGTTTGACGTACGTAAGCGACCTGTAACTGCGGTTCGACAAAGTAACGACGATCGTTTTCAAAGCGACGACCCGTTTCAGCCGACACGTACAAGTTGTAGCCCTTTACCGTGGCGTCAACAACGTCGACACCCGTCGGATCGTAAGAAACCTGATCAAAGGTATAACGGTCACGGGCCAAACGACCCACTAAGTCGATGTAGCGGTTATCTTCCACACGGGTGAAGATCACACCGAGCCCGAAGCGCTTGAGTTTCACCGATTGGTTTTCAACGGCAAACGTGGTCTTATCACGGCGCCCTTCAACAAAGAGCGTGCCATTCCAAACGTCGTTTAAACGACGCTCAACACCGAACTGAGCCATGAGCCCCTTGGTGTTGGCCGCGGCTTCGTCCTTACGCTTTTGCTTATCGCCTTCAACACGAACCCAAAGACGACGGTCAGGGTGGGCAACCAACCCACCAATACGTTCGTCATAGGAGTCCATCGTCCACCAGGAGGCAGTCGGCAGCATCACAACGTTATCCGTGTCCGCTAACGGTAAGGCAGGCACCGTGGCACCACCCGTGCCTGCAGCGGCACCCGCGCCACCTGCACCCGTGCCAGCCGTGGCAGGAACAATCGCCGGGGTGGTCGTGCCAGCCGTAGCAGGAACAATCGCCGGGGTGGTGGTCGTGTCAGTGCCACCTGTACCAGTCGCAGCGGGATCAGTCGTCGTGGCCGTCGGATCGGTCGTACCCGTTGCAGGCGTCGTGGTTTCCGTGCCAGCCGGAGGCATTACGAGATACACATGTTTCGGGTCAGTAGTTACTTCCGATGAGCCGTCAGCCTTTTCTACAGTCAACGCCCCATCCTTATACGCCGTGAGTTTCCCCGCTTTCGCCGCATCAATTAAGGCCGTTTTCAAAGCATCAGCACCACCAGTACGAGCAGCAGTTTCCAATGCTTCGTAGGTCTCTTCCGATAAAAAGCGGCAATCCAAGCAATCGGATACAGCCTCGGCTTCAGCATTTTTGTACTCATCAAAGAGTTTCAACGTATCGGCTAAGGCGGTGCGCTGATCCGCAGTGTAGTGCTTCTTGTCGTTAGCATCCGTAGCGGCCGTCGTTAAGACATCGCGCAACACGTCCAAACGCTTTTTGGCACTCTTGGCGAGTGTTTCTTTTTTGCGATCATATTCGTCGGGAAAGTCCCAACGATCTTCCAAATAGTGGAAATCATCAGGCAAATCCCTGTCGTCAAAGGCTTTGTCACCAAACGTTCTAAACAGATCCTGAACTTCTTCGGGCGAGGCCGTCATCATGAAGTCAAAGCCAATTTGAGCCGCGTCTTTTGCGTCCACGCCCCCGTCGACCAAGGTCTTAGTGAGATCAATCGCCAATTTGGCTTGCTTTTCGAGAGTAAAGGGGTTTTTAGGCTTAGCTGGCTCGTAGGAAGGCGCTGCCAAGGTGGCGGTACTCACGCCCAGGAGCGAGAGCGAGAGGGCTAGGGTTAAGGTTGTTTTTTGAAAGCGTGTGACGGTAGACATTGTGGGGCTCTCCGGGGATGAAATTGTTTTGTCGTTATTTGTGTAAGGCAAAAGTGAAGCCCCGAAACGGGGCTTTTCTTGATGGCTTAATTCACTGAGGACAAACACACCCCAATGGACATAACCCTTACCTCTTTTTTGTACCGCATTTCGCTATAGAAAGGCTACCTCCCAGATGGAAGGCTTCTACACAGTGTCCAGTCGATAGGGGTTGATACTTAGGCAAAGCGCCTGAGCGCTAGGGAATTTTTCATTTTGCAAAGACCATTTTTATTTTTCCAAATTGGGTCAGAAATTGGTGAATTTGCAACAATTTCTCTAGGAAGTTTGTGTGAAAAATTTGAAATGTCGGTGATTTTGAGCCCGTTTGAAGCAGAAAAAAAAGCCCCGTTGACCCAGGGTCAACGAGGCTCGGAAAGGTGAGTTTTTTTTTGGTGGGATTAACGCTCGTGCGCGATAGTCACGGTCACGTCCGTCGTCCCGACCTTCACGGGGTGATCCACTTCCCCTTCGAGGTCACCAGGTTGAAGCATGAAGTTCCCCTGATGGCTCAAACGCGCCCCCACCACGACCGTATCGTAGTCGCGAAGGGTCTTCTTTAAGCCAATCCCCATGGTGGTCTTTTGGGTGAGCTTAAAGGCGTAGGGCAGGTCCGAGGCTTTAATGCGCATAAACGCCACCGGCATCTTCTCATCCTGCGGACGGGCATAAACAAAGACCACGTCATCGGGCGAAACTTTCCCCTTTAAGCCTTCTGCTAACACCACGCGACCCGCGATTTCCACATCAGGCAAGGCCTTTTCCGTGGGCACCGGCGCCAAGTTGTCCGCACTAGGCTGGGCCGAATTCATCGAGGTTTTATCGGCTTCACCCCCTAAGCGCTTGGCTTCTCGGATGTTGTTTTCAATCTGAGCGCGCTCTTCCGTCATGTTGGGCGGAATCTGCACCAAGACGCGTTCCCAATAGCGCACGGCATCAAGATAGCGTTCACGATCCCAGGCGTTTAAGGCCATCAAGAGCAGCGCCGTTTGCTGGTTCGGGTCAATGCGAAGGGCTTTTTCAAGGACCGTCACCACTTCAGGCGTCACCACCCCTGCGGTGGCGCTGGCCATTTGGTCGGCCATCTGCGCTAACAGATCAGCATTGTCCGGGTAGAGGCGATTCAATTCCTTGAAGGCCTTTACGGACTCGTCAGGTCGCTGCATCTGGGCGTAGATCACAGCCAACGTGTACCACGCTTGCCCATCGTTGGGGTTTTCTTTCAAGCGGGCTTTCTGCGCATCGATTTCAATCTGCACGCTCTTCACGCTCTGGGCGCTCCCCATCTCTTGCTGTAAGCGATGGTTTTCCATCAATTCCAAGAAACGCGGATCCATGGCGGTAAAGCGCCCCCACGCTAAGTAAGCGAGGACACTGAAAACCGGAATGAGAATGGTAAAGAGCCCTGCCAACACCTGACTCGTACGATTGGGGCCCGTCACCATCACGGCACGGTCTTTGGTTTCCTCAATCACACGGCGTTCAATCTCGGCCTTGCTCTCTTCATACTCATCGATGTCAACGAGACCGCGTTCATGATCGCGCTCTAATTCATCACGCTGTTGACGAAGAATCCCTAACACCTCTTGGTGACGACGGGCTTCTTCCTCGGCAATGTCACGGCTCCCTCGCAATAAGGGCACCACGACAATGGCGATGGCAATGAGGGTGAGCACCGTGCAAACGGCAATAAAGAGGACAACTTCACTCATTAGTCATGCCCCCCTTCTCGAAGTAGCTTTTCGGCTAAGGCCTTTTCTTCAGCGCTCAAGGGTTGCGTTTCTTTCGTGACCTGCGCCTTACGACGACGAAGGTTTAAGACGAACCCCAACAACCCAATCCCGAGAAGCCCCACCGGGCCCCACCAGAGAATTAAGGTGGTGCGATTCATTGGGGGTTTGTAGAGCACAAAGTCCCCATAGCGCTCGACCATGTAGTCGATGATTTCTTTGTTGGTCTTCCCCTCTTTCACCTGCTTGATGACTTGGTTACGTAAGTCAACGGCCAATTCCGCATTACTTTCCGCAATGCTCTGGTTTTGGCACACCAAACAGCGAAGCTGTTCAGAGACTTCCATCACGCGCTTGTTGGCGATGGGGTCAAAGTCCGTCGGGGTGGCTTCGCGGGCGGCAAAAGCGCTCGTGGCCGTCAAGAGGCTGGCTGCCACGAAGACCCACGTTTTAAGGCGTTGACTCATGGGGCCTCCTTCGGGCTTTGGGCATTGAGTTCATCTAACAAGGGCTGAACTTCTTTGTCCCAACGAGCTTGGTTGAGACCACCCGAGATACGACGACGAATGATGCCGTCCTTGTCGATGATGAAGGTCTCTGGCACCCCCGTCACGCCCATATCAAGCGTCGCGGAACTCTTCGCTTCAAAGACCACCTCGTCGTACGGGTTCCCCTGGTTACGTAACCAGTTGTCGGCGTTATCACGCGTGTCGCGGTAAACGAGCCCCAAGAGCGGGGTCTTTAAGCCGCTACGCTGCAAATCCACCAAGAAGGGGTGTTCTTGCTTACAGGGCTGGCACCACGTGGCCCACACGTTTAAGACCCAAACCTTGCCCTTCATATCGGTCGTCGTGAAGGACTTCTCGGGGTTAAACAAATTAGGTAACGTCCACACGGGCATCGGCTTGTCTAAAAGGGCCGACGGCAATTGGCGGGGATCCATAAAGAGGCCTTTAAACAAAAAGACCGATAACAAAATGAAAATCCCAAACGGAATCAAAAATTTTAAACGCATGTTTCTCTCTTTTTTCTCATCAGTGGCCTTAAAGGGGAAGTCTCCCCTTTAAGGCACACGGGTCGGTTGAGTTGGGCTTTAGGCCTTTTTCTTCTTACGACGGTAGCGACGGTCCGAAGCCGCCACGATGCCGCCCAAGGCCATGATGATCGCGCCCCACCAAATCCAGGTCACAAAGGGCTTGGAGTAGGCACGAACCACCCAACCGCCATCCGTGGTGGGCGTACCCAAGCTCACGTAGACGTCACCCGTTAAGGAATGGCGAATGGCCGCTTCCGTCATGGGCATGGAGTGTTGGCTAAAGTACTTGCGCTTTTCCGGATAGAGCTCTTCGATGGGCTTACCGTTATAAGCCAAGGAGAAGTGACCGCGATCGGCCGTGTAGTTGGGGCCCTGTTCCTGGGTCACGCCATGGAACGTGAATTCGTAGCCTGCCACGGTGACTTGTTCACCCGTAAACATACGAACGTCGCGCTCCGTGGAGTAGCCCTTCACCAACGCCACCCCAATCACGAAGACGGCGACCCCAACGTGGGCCATCATCATCCCCCACCAGCTCAAGGGCTGACGGCGAAGTTTCGAGAAAAGGCTCCCCTTGGCGAAACGAATCTGTTCACGAATCGCACTGACGCCCGCCAAGACGATAAAGAGCGCGGCCGTACAGCCCGCAAAGCACCAAAGGCCAAATTCACCCATTAAGACGGGGATGAGGGCGCCGCCCGCCAAACTTAACGCAAAACTCAAGGCGAGCTTTTTCATTAAGTCCTTGGGATCGGCTTCTTTCCAACGGGCCAAGGGACCCACCGCCATCAAAAAGAGTAACGGCATCATCAAGGGACCAAAGACCGCATCAAAGTACGGGGGGCCCACAGAAATCTTCCCGGCGTTTAAGGCATCTAAAAATAACGGATAGAGCGTCCCCAAGAGAACCGCCCCCATGGCGACGACCAAGAGAACGTTATTCACTAAGAGCATGGATTCACGCGAAATCATGGAGAAGTTCCCGCCTAACCCCACCGTGGGCGCACGCCACGCAAAGAGAAGGAAACTTAACCCAATCACGATCATCAAAAAGCCCAAGATGAAAAGGCCACGCTCCGGGTCCGTCGCAAAGGCATGTACACTGGTGAGCACGCCCGAGCGCACCAAGAAGGTGCCTAAAAGCGACAAACTAAACGTGAGGATCGCGAGCAACACCGTCCAAATACGGAAGCACCCACGCTTTTCCGTCACGGCCAAGCTATGAATTAACGCGGTCCCCGTTAACCACGGCATGAAAGAGGAATTTTCAACCGGGTCCCAGAACCACCAGCCGCCCCAGCCCAGCTCGTAGTAAGCCCAGTAGGAGCCCAAGGCGATCCCGCAGGTTAAAAGCACCCAAGCGGCCGTCGTCCAAGGGCGCATCCAACGCGCCCACGCGGCGTCCAAGCGCCCCGAAATCAAGGCAGCAATGGCAAACGCAAAGGGAACCGAAAAGCCCACATAGCCTAAGTAGAGTAACGGCGGATGGAAAACCATCCCCGGGTCTTGGAGCAAGGGATTCAAATCCACCCCTTGCGTGGGACTCGGGAAAAGGCGCAAGAAGGGATTCGACGTCAACAACATAAACGCCAAAAAGCCCATCCCGACGAGCCCTAAAACGCCCGTCACACGCGCCACCGTTTCGGTGGGTAAGCGACGCGCACCGATGCTCACCGCAGCGCCCCACCAGCCTAAGGTCACCGTCCAAAAGAGAATGGAGCCTTCGTGGGAGCCCCAGGTGGCGGCTAACTTGTAGTACCAGGGCAGGAGCGTATTGGAATTATTCGTGACGTTTAAGACGGTGAAGTCCGACACGAGGAAGCTATAAGCTAAGGCGCCAAACGCAATGGTGCCAAAGAAGGCATTAGCTAAGGCTGCGGGACGTGCCACCGCCATTAAAGCGCCATTGCCTTTGTACGCCCCCCAGATGGGTAACACCCCCTGAATGATGCTCAGCACCAAGCAGAGAATGAGCGCAAAGTGGCCAATTTCTGGAATCACGTTTTTGTCTCCTAAAACGAGTAAGCCGACGACCGAAAAAGATTGGGGAAACGGTCGTCGGTGCTTGGAACTGAACCCTTAGTTGGGTTTCTTCGAATAGTTGGGATGACCCGCGGGCATGGCTTGGCCCTCGTAGTTCCCCTTGTGAGCGTTTTCAACGCCCTTCTTGTGAGCTTCATCTAAAGCCCCCGCCACCTCGGGCGGCATGTAGTTTTCGTCGTGCTTGGCTAAGACTTCAGAGGCCATAAAGATCCCGTCTTCGCTGAGTTTGCCTTGCGTCACGACGCCTTGGCCTTCAGCAAAGAGGTCAGGCAAGATGCCGCGATACTGCACGGGCACGGTCTTTAAGGTATCCGTCACGTTAAATTGCACGGTGACACCGTCTTCGAGTCGATGCACGCTCTTTTCTTCCACCACGCCCCCTAAGCGGAAGGTGCGCCCAACCGGCGCTTCATGGTTGGCGACCTGCGTGGGGGAGAAGAAAAAGACGAGGTTTTCATTAAAGGCGTTAATCGCTAAACCGACGCCCGCGCCCACGACCACGACGGCCGCCGCAATGAGTAAGCGCATTTTGGTTTTGGTGTTCATTAGTGACGCTCCAAAGCAGATTGTTCAGCACGGGCTTCGCGCATTAAACGTTGACAGATGGCGCGACGGCGAGCGCGCAAGGAAAAGATCTCATAGAGAATCCCGGAGAAAATCAACCCGTAGGCACTCCAGACATAAAAACCGTGTCCGCCCATGCGGAAAAATTCCATTACGTTATCCATCAGAGCGTCCCCTCTAAAGCGGCTTTACGCGTCCAGTCTTCACGACGTTCGCGTTCCAAAATGATCGTACGAAGGCGAGAAAGCACCACGCCCGCGCCATAGCACATGCCGGCCGAGACCATCACCAAGAGCGTGGCCAACATCACCGGGTGCATGCTCGCGCCCGCGCCCGTAATCGTGGCGCCTTGGTGCAAGGTGTTCCACCAACGAACCGAGAAGTAAATGATGGGGACGTTCACGACGCCCACAATGCTGATGACGCTCGCGGCGCGGTCCGCACGACGCTTGTCATCAATGGCAGCATGCAAAGCAATAAAGCCCAAATACAAGAAAAAGAGGATGAGTTCGCTCGTTAAACGCGCATCCCACACCCAGTAGGTGCCCCACGTGGGACGACCCCAAATGGCGCCCGTACAGAGGGCTAACGCTGCCATCAAGGCCCCCGTCTGGCTCATGGCCTGGGCGCTCATCATGGCTAAGTTCGAACGGCGAATGAGCCCAATTAAACTCATCACGGCCATCAGGATATAAAGAAGCATGGAAAGCCAAGCGGCCGACACATGCACAAACAAAATGCGATAGGAATTTCCTTGGCGCGCGTCAATGGGCGCTTCGAAAAAGGCCATATAAAGACCAATCAAGAAGAGCACAACAGCTCCGCCTAACAAGTAGGGAATGACTTTCCCTGCCTGTCGGTAGAATTCTTGTGGTTGTGAAAGGCTCATCTCGTGTTGTCTCCTGAGTTGGGGTCCATCCGTGCGTTTTAGGGCACCAGAGGTCTTGTGGTTATGAGAGGAAAAAAATTAGTTTTCTGCAATACGAAGGGCCGCTGCCACCGCCATGGGGGCTAAGGCCAAACTCGCCAGGGTTAAGCCCCCAACGATCATGAAATAGGCCGCCGGCGACATCGAGACCGCCACGGCTTGGCTCGCGCCCGAGCCAAAGATTAAAACCGGGATATAGAGCGGCAAAACCAAGAGGCTCGTTAACACCCCCGTGGAGCGAAGCCCCAAGGTAAGCGCTGCCCCGACCGCGCCAATCATACTTAAAATCGGCGTCCCCACCAAAAGGGCCAAGACCAAAATCAAGGTGTCATAGGCGGGTAAATCAAAAATCACGCCAAAAACCGTGGCAAACAAGGTCATCGGCACGCCCGTTAAGAGCCAGTGGGCAAAGACTTTGGCTAAGACCACGATCCCTAAGGGTTCGGCACTAATGAGCATTTGTTCCAACGTCCCGTCCGCATGGTCTGCGGCAAAGAGGCGGGGGAGCGACAGCAACGCCGCCAACAGGGCAGCCACCCAAATGACGCCCGGCGCAATCGCGCGCAGGATGTTGGTTTCGGCACCAACGCCCAAGGGCACCATGGTCACCACCACGGCAAAGAAGAAAATAATCTGGGCCAAGTCCGATCGACGACGAAGGCTTAACTTAATGTCGCGGCGGAAAATGGTCATAAACAGGGAAAACATCGCGTCAAACTCCTCTTAGTGAACGTCGTTGAGTTGACGCTCCGCTTCGAGCGCCACTTCCACCGCCGTACGACGACGAGGACTGAAAGCTTCCGGTTCAATGGTCTGGGTTTTAACCCCATCGACCGCCACTTCTTGGTGGGTGACGTAAATCACAACGCCCCCGGCTTTGACGTGCTCACCAATGAGCCCAGCCAAACGCTCTACCCCTTTGACGTCTAAGGCCGTAAAGGGTTCGTCGAGCATCCAAACGGGGGTGGCTTGCGAAATCCACAAGCGCGCCAAGGCGACGCGACGGCGTTGCCCCTGGCTCATTTGCCCGGCGGGCACATCGATGTAGTCTTTGAGCCCCACGGCACAAAGCGCGTCAATGGCAGCGGCCTCGGTGGTCTCGACCGCGGCGACACGCGCATTAATGAGGACGTTTTCTAACGCCGTTAAATCGTCTTTCACACCGTTACGGTGCCCGATGTAGCAAAGATCACGCCAAAAGTCTTGTGCGGCGTCTTCCACGGGCACACCGCGGTAACGGATTTCGCCCTCGAGCGGGCGCATGAGCCCCGTCATTAAGCGCAACAACGTCGTTTTCCCGGCGCCATTGCTCCCCGCAATGCGCACTAAGGTGCCGTCATGGATCGTGAAATGTAAGCCCTTAAACAGCAAACGTTCACTTCGTTCGCAGGCCAGATTGGTGGCTTCAAGTACAGGCTGAGTCATGGACTTCTTGGGGTCCTTTTTTGGTGATTGGGGTTAGGGGTAGTTTGAGTTTATGGGCGTTCTATTAAAGGAAGCTTAGGAACTTAAGATTTCGGAAGAAAAAATCGCGCTACCCCTTGAAAACACTCAATTTTTAACCTTAAGAATTCCCTATACTTTTGATAGGTTTTGTGTAGGCCTTGTGCCCCTTAGGACTGGAGAAAATTTAGCTCCGCTTTGGGGCTCACGACCCCACCCCACTCAAACCCGCGTCTTTCGGTACAATGGAGGCACTTACCTTATTCTCACACGGTGTGAAAAGACCATGACTTTAAACCGCTTACACGTGCTCGCTCCCTTAGCGGCCACCCTCCTCTTAGTGGGTTGCGCCAACCCCGTTCCGACGGGCTGGACGGCGAGCCAAGACGTCACTGAACTCTGGACCTTGAAGGGGAAAGCCCCCAAGACCACGAAGCTCTACGAACTCCAAGACAAAATGACGGACGTCTCCCAGGCGCTCTGCAAAGAAAAGGGCCTGTTAGCCCTCCCCGTTCGCCTTGTGACTGATGAAGCCCTCCCCACGGAGCGCGCCATGACGTTGACGTTCCGTTGCGTGCGTGAGAACGGCTACCAGCCGGAGTACGAACCCTTTAAGTTTTTCTTAAAGAGTGACGACGACAAAGAGTTAGAAGCGGACTTGATGAAAAAATAAGTTTTTCTAAAAACGCTAAGGGCACACCGAAGAATTTTCTGGTGTGCCCTTTTCTTTTGCGTCTTCGCGTTTAGCGCTTGGGATTGTGGTGACGCGCGTTTTTGAGTGTCGCCTTCGCCCCCACTTTGACGCCCCCGGGGGCCTTATGGGTTTCACGCTTGTGAGCGGGCAACTCGCGCTCTTGCTTTTTCTTTTCTTTCACCGTTTGGCGTCGAGCCTCGACGGGGACCGTGGACGCCAACACCACCGCACGACGATCTTCGTTGGCTTGACGGCTTTCTCGACTTTGCGTCGTTTGGGTTTGGCGCGC
>JAHHRF010000055.1 GCA_020025955.1 Sutterella sp. | reverse complement strand
TATGGCAGATTTCGCAGTAGGACGTACCCGGCTGGAACATAGCGGCCGTACGGTTGGAAGCGCCGTAAGAGTTGGTACCCCAAACCTTGGAGGTCTGAGCGCCGAAGTCTTCGAGCTTAACCGGGAAGGTCGGGTCCCAAGCGTTGATGCGCTTGGCCATTTCAGGCGTTAAGTATTCAGACCAGCCGCGGGAGAACTGGTTACCACCGGCAACCATTTTACCCGTGCCCTTGCTGAGGCTACCGCCTTCAATATGGTAGGTACCACGGACTAACCACTTGTCGAGGAAGCCGTACTTCGTACGCGGGGTCCCCACGACAGCGAAGACGTCATCAGGTTCGATACCTTCCGGAAGGATGGTCGACTGGCTGTTGTACATGGGCTTCTTCAAACCAGCGGCACCACCCACTTCTTCCATCTGATCGGGGAAGCGGATGATCTTGGAGTGACGCGAACGCGACCACTTGTCGTACTGGATAACGTGACATTCGCCACACTTCTTCGGACCCACGTAGTTGTTCGGAAGGTCGAGGAAGGATTCGTACGGTAAGCGATAGGTAATAGAACCCTTACGACCGAAGTCTTCATGGAAGTTCTTACCACCACCGAATTCCACCCATTCTTCGTTACGGTCGCTCATCTTGAACTTACCGACAACGCGATTGTTGGGGAGATAGTGCTTAAAGTACGGATGGTTTGCTTTCAGGTAGTTCCAGAAAGCCTGATCCTGAGCCACATAGCCGTCGAGGTCACGGGGGAAGTCAATGGTTTGCAAGGCAAACGCCGACGACGCGCCGAGACCAGCCGTCAAACATGCGGCCAGAGACAGAAGCTTGGATTGCTTGGTCATATCTGCTCCTCTCGTCTCATAACAGGTTAAAGGTTTTATTCATCCGGGGAGCCGCCAATATACAGGACGTGCCGGACACCGAGGTCTTGTAAAAAGTCAGCATTGAGTAGGTCGCGACGTTTTACAGCCACAACGTTACTGCTTAATGTTCGTGTAAGGTAGTCCATCCCATATGGGAGTGCGATCAAAGTTTGATCTAAACCAAATAATTAGATACCCCCCTACATTTAGGGGGAGATACCCCCACCCACGATGCTCAAAACCCCACTCAACACCTACTCGCACAAGGCGTTAAGATTTTCAAAACGCGGTTAAGCTTAAACAGAACTGCCCACTCCACTGTACACAACATCTCCTTTACCATGTACCACCAATGAGGTAATTCACTTGGCCGAAGATCGCCTTTTCCGTTGTTATCTCAATTTTTGAAATTCAAAATTTTGACTTTTCAAAAATGTCCTCAGGGTAACCACTCAAAGGCAAGCGCTAAAGTTAGCTTTATTAAATCCTAAGTTCGACTTTTGTGAACAAACTTGCCTTAACCATTTTGTCTAAACGAAAAAAAGATCGACCTATACATTTTCTATATAGGCCGATCTTGTTTAATAGATTAAAAATTATGCGTTTAAGGGCCAATCGTCTTCCGTGAGACGTCCCTGAATACGACTGACTTGCCATTCTCGATGACAAAGTACGGGTTCTACATTGGGGCTCACCGTTGCGATAGTGGGCGAGGCAGGCTTTGTAGGGGCCACGGGCTTCATCGCTTCGAGTTGCGATTTCGGGTTTAAGTTCACCCCAATACGAATCCCAGGTTCATGGCGCCCTTCCATCATGCGCACCATCGTGTCCACGGTGCCACGCACACTGGCCGGAACGTCCATTTGGGCTTGCGCATCGACGTTTCTAAAGTGTTGCAAGACGCCCGCGCCCTGTTTTAAGGCCACTAAGCTTTCTCCATGGTGAATCACGGCAGTTTCATCCCCATTTCGATAAATCGTAACACTGTCATCGCACAACGGAGCATCGTCATCTTTAGGACGCGGGATCACCATCGTAAAGCGCACCCCGCGTTCCCCATTGCGGGCCACCGTAATGGAGCCGGCGTGCTGCTCCGCAATGGAGCTCACAATACTTAACCCCAGCCCCATGCCTTTATTGCCTTTACTCGTTTGCAAGGGCTTAAAGAAGCGCTCTAAGGCTTCGTCACTTAAATAGGGGCCGTTATCCGCTACTTCAATCACCCAACGGTGTTCTTCATCGTCCGGGTGCACGGAAATTTCAATCACGGGGTATGGCGTTTTCGCTACGGCATCCGCCGCATTTTTTAAGAGGTTGAGAATCGCTAATTCAATCCCCCAGCTATCCACCTCCGCCATGCACCCTGAGGGCATGCGCACAATCACGTCGGCGTTCGTGGTACGCGACCGTCTAAAGGTTTCCAACGCGTTTTTAATGATTTCCGTGATGTCTACCGTTTGGCGCGGAGGCAAGTCTTGCTTGGCGTAAGCGCGTACGCGGTCCACAATTTCACTGGCACGACCCGCTTGAATCACCACTTCTTCCAAAATCTCTTCAAAGCGTTGGGGGTCAATGGCGCCACGGCGAAGGCGTCGTAAAAGGCCATTCCCGTAATTCGTCACGGCGCCCAACGGCTGCTTTAATTCATGCGCAATCAAGGTGCTCATCTGCCCGATGATCCCGACGCGTTCAAGATTCCCAATGTGCTGACGGCTCGTACGGACTTCATCTTCCACGCGATCGCGTTGACGCAACGCCTCACGCAGTTCTGCCGTCTTCTTTCGCACGATAAAGCTCACCGACAACGCATAGATCACAATCATGAGAATGGCGAAGATGAGCACCCCAATGACTTCGGCGTTTTCGCGAATCGTACGTTCAACGGAAAAGCCCTTGGTGTCGCCCCAGGGACCGACCTTTAAGTCAGAAAATAAGCTCTTTAAAGCAATGTCATTGACGGGCAACACCCATTCCAAGCCATCGCGACCACGGGTCATGCTAAAGAGCGCTGCCGTCACGGCCTTCTTGCGAGCTGCGTCCATTTGCCCTACGCTCCCCATGCGCCACCCGGGATACGCTCGCGTCGAGTGTGCGCACTTTAAGCTGTCTTTCTGGGGGTTAAGCACCTCGTAGTCGTCCGCATGAATACGACCGCGCTCCACTAAGTCTTCCAAAACACACGCGGGCAATACCCCGACGGTCTCGGGCGACGTATCCAACGTCGTCAAGACACTTTCAATATCGCGATCCGTAAAGGTGACTTCGTCACGCAGTTTCGACGGCAATCGATGAAAGGTTTGGTAAATCAAGCCTTCTGCGGCTAACCACCCGCCCACGCTCAAGGGGTCGGTCGCCACAAACGGGTGACTCAACCACTCTTTTAAAGGACGGTTTTCGTGTTTGGCATCGCGCTTCACAATCAAGGTGCTCGCCATCACCTCGTCGGGACTGGCCGTTTTCAGGGGCCAAATCGAGGCTAAGCTCTCTGCCCCGATGGACGGATTCAGCACCGCAAAGAAGTCGGCATCGGCTAAAAAGATGTCCACCTTCTTCGTTTTTAACGCCCCACGAAGTTCACGGTCCCCCATGTAGCGAAAGCTCACATGCGACGCCCCCAGGGTCTTCGTTAAATACTCACGCAAGGAAAAAAGCCACGGGGCGTGGGTGCCTTCCGTCAACACACTTTGCACCCCAATACGAATCACGGCCCCCTCGGGCAAGGTGTCGGGCGACAAATTCACAGCGGGGTCCGAGACTAAATAGTGGCTCTGCGGCGAATTAAAGCGCTCCCCACTGTAGGGGTTCGGGCGATCGATCCCTACGAAGCTCGCAGCGAGCGTGCTCCCCGCTAAAAGTAGCCCCAAAGCGAGGCTCCCCACCTGACGGCAAACCGTCGACGAGCCAAAAGAAAACAAAGAAAAACGGTCGCGAGAGCGAGAGCGCGAAAAAGTCATGGTCTATAGAAGTGTGCGTCAATCAATCGTTCGCCCTGATAGCTGGGCGCGCAATGACTAAAATATAGACTATTTAGCGAAGAAGCTATTCTTCGGTCTTCGTTTTTCTCCTCTCAGGCCCTTTCTCGTATGAGCGACACCCTAGCCTCTTATCGCAACCGACTGCCGAGCACCCCCCTGGCTTATGACACGGTGCTCGCTCGCGTGTTGCCTCCCGATTGGGCAGCGCCCCTCACGGCGCAGGAGATCCTCACCGCGGAAGACCTCTATGAGGCCGCCGCCAATGGGGGTGCCACGTGGTTTCGGCACGTCGTTGGCCTCACCCAAGAACAAGCCCAAGCCTTAATGCTGTGGTTGATGGAGTGTGGCGACGACGTGGGCGAAGTCACCGCGCGCTTCTTTTTACCCAACTTTGTGCCCGAGCACTTAAAGGTCGACACAACGGTCAATCCTGACATTGCCCCCTTTGAGCGTTTAGTCGTCCCCCCAAATTTAAGTGGGGAAACCGGGATTAACCGTGCCCCCACGGTGGGCTGCGCCCTGGAAGCGACGTGCGACCGTGAAGCCATTTCGGCTTGGTTACTCGCGCGCGCCACGAACCCCAATACCCAAGCGGCGTATCGCAAAGAAGCGGAGCGCTTCTGGGCGTGGTGTTTGTTTGAGCGTCAACGTGCGTTGTCGGACATTAAAGCAGGGGACGCGGCGCTTTACCTTCGGTGGTTAGAAGGGTTGGGCAGGACGGAGCCTGACGCTTGGAGCGCACATTGGCGCCTTCCTCAAGCCGATTGGGTGGGTCCCAAAAACACCCCCAGAACGTCGCCCCTCTGGCGCCCCTTTAATAGTCCCTTGTCAGCGACCAGCCGCCACAGTGCCGTGGTGATTGTGCGCCAGCTCTATAACTTCTTGAAAAAGACGGGTTACTTAATCTTTAACCCCTTTGATCAGGTGAGCGCCAAGGTGCCCTTGTTGCCGGGCGAAGGGGTACCGAAAGCCTTTTCTGACCGAAGCCTTACGGAAAACCAGTGGCGCGTCTTGGAAGACCACTTAGATACGCTCCCTGAGGGCTACCCCCAAGCGCGCCTTCGCGTCATTTTGCTTTTAGGCCAAGGCTTAGGGATGCGTGCGAGCGAAATCGCGGCCTCTCAAACCCAATGGGTGGTTGAGCGTCGTGTGGGCTTAAAAGTGCGCACTGCCATTGAGATTTTAGGAAAAGGCGGTAAAGTGAGACGCCTTCCCCTCACCCAGCGGCAAGTGGACGTCATTAACGAGAGCCTCGCGTGGCGTAATCTCCCCGTCGTTACCCAGTGTCCGCCTGACACCCCCTTGGTTGTCAACTTGAATCGCGGCCGTAACCCGGGGGGCGCCCTTTCGCGCTCTGGGGTCTATCGTGTCTTGGAAGGCTTTTTCTCATCCGCCGCGGAAGCCTTGGCCACCACGCACCCGGCCGACGCCGCTAAACTGCGCGCGGCGAGCACCCATTGGCTGCGACACACCTTTGCCGTTGAAGCCCTCTCGGAGATGAGTGTTAACGTGGTGCAAGTCGCCATGGGGCACGCGAGCGTTGCCACCACGGGTCGCTACTTAAACCCTGACGAAGAAGTGATTAGCGAAGCGCTTGAAAAGCTCGATCGCAAACACTAAAGCGAAACGTACGCAAAAAGGGCACCTCGACTGTCAAGGTGCCCTTTCGTTTGGGTTTAGGTTTGGGGTTTGTTTGATTTAGCCTCGACCCGGCATCACGGCAGCCGAATACTTAAAGGCGTAGGTCGCCCACATTAAGTTCGCGTTTAAGGGGTGTTCCGCGACTTGGCGCAAGAGGTTCACTTCATCGGCAAACGCCATCACGGCGCGGGGGTCCGCTTTCGTGGCCAATGCCTCTAACGTCGCCTTCTCATCAATAAAGTAGCGAGGCGCTAAACCTTGACCCACTAACAAAATATCAAAGAGCCAGCGCGACAAGAAAAAGCTCCAGGCAGGAACCGACGGTCCCTCTTTACGCCCAAAGGCACGTAATACGTCATCGAAGCGAATGGTGGCACCTTGACGCAAAATCGTGAGAATCTGTTCACGCATGGCATCCGACACTTCCAGGCCAGAGCGGTCATCGGTTGCGCGTAACGGCGAGCCCCCCGCCAGGGCCAAACGCGTTTCAGGGTGCGTTACTTTTTGCGCTTCTAACCAGGAAAGCGCTTCTTCTCGTTTGGGTAACCCAATACGAATTAATCGAGAGCGCGATCGAATGGTGGGGAGCACCTTATCGATGTCATCGGCCACCAGCAAATAGACCAGCCCCTCGGGCGGCTCTTCAATATTTTTCAATAAGCTGGCTGCCGCTTGATCCCCAATCATGTCGGCGGGATAGACCACCACAACGCGGCGTCCCCCTTGGTTGGAGGCCATGTTCACAAAGTCCGTTAACGCACGGCTTTGATGAATGCGAATTTCTCGACTTAACGTTGCCGTTTTACGGGCGCCTGGCGCCGGCACATACGGCAAATCATAGGTTTGCGCTAAGTATTCCGAAACCACAATCTGGATATCGGGGTGGGTTTTCGCGGCAATTAAGCTGCAGCCCTTACAGTGTCCGCAGGGAGCGCCATCCGTTTCAGGGCGCTCACACAAAAGACTCTCGGCAAAGCGTAGTGCCAACTCAAAGGCACCACTTCCACGGGGACCATGGAGCAAAATCGCATTGGGTAAGGATTCGCGTGCCTCATTGAGCTGTTGGGCTTCGTTCTCTAACCAGGGATAGGGACTTAAAGCCATTGGTTCACCTCTTGGGCTAAAACGGACGCAATCGCTTCGGGCGTCTCTTCCGCGTTGACGATAACAAAGCGCGAGGGGTCACGACGAGCACGATCTAAGTAGGCGTTTCGAACGCGCTCAAAAAAGGCCGTTTCTTCGCGTTCAAAACGGTCTGTGTCGCCGGCTCGCACCTGACGGCGTTTGGCGGCGACCTCAGGCGCCAAATCAAAAAGCACCGTCTTGAAGGGTTTAAAGTCCCCCAGGGTCCACGCTTCTAACGCTTCGCACGCTTCCCCCGAAAAGCCTTTCGCGCCCACTTGATAGGCGTAGGTGGCATCGGTGAAGCGGTCAGACAGCACCCAAGCACCGCGCGCCAAGGCTGGACGAATGACTTCGTCCACGTGCTGAGCGCGTGCCGCAAAAAAGAGTAACGTTTCCGTTTTTAGCGTCATCTCTTCGTTCAGAATCACCTCACGGATGATTTCCGAGACGGGCGTCCCGCCGGGTTCTCGGGTGCGAACCACCTCTAAACCCGCTTCGCGTAAACGGGCTTCCAAACGGTCAATTTGCGTGGATTTTCCCGCGCCATCAATGCCTTCAAAGGTGATGAGGCGACCTGGAATTGGGGACGTCATGCGTGGCCTTTTAGTCGAAAAAGAAGAAAAAGAAGCCCCCGCCAAAGGTCCTGCCTCTGGGGGGCTCGATTTCCAGATTATAGCGAGAGCACCCCCTTAGAAGAAAGGCACTCACCCCGTCCCCCGTCTTTTTTGGGTACACTCCGACTTGGTTTCTCTATTTAGTCGATTCACGCTACCACCATGTCGCACCCCGATTCCACAACGCCCTCCACGCTTGACGATCACCCCACGACGCCCGCTGCTCCCCTAAAACGTCGTCCCCGTTGGGGCGCTTGGGGCGCGATTCTGGTTTGCGCCGCGGTCTTTGTCTACGGACTCGGGAAGCACCTCTGGTTTGAAGCGTTAATCCATAAAGAAGCGGACGCTCCTTATACGCTCTCGGTTAATAAAGGGGAAACAGGCAGCCACATTCTGGAGACGCTCCAGCATGACGGCCACTTGGTCGACGCCCGCCTTTTTCGCCTTCTCTTAAAGGTCTACGGTAACCCCCAAGCCTTAAACGGCATTCAGCCGGGTCGCTACCGCTTAGACGGAGACTTAACCCGTGAAGGGCTCCTCACGCTCTTAAAGAAGGGCCCGTTGGCCGACAACGTCTTTCGCATTCCCGATGCCGTGACGGTGGCGCAACTGCGTACCCTCATTGAAGCCGCCCCCGAAATGGAAAAGACGCTCTTGGGTCTATCCGACGAAGACTGGGCCAAAGCCTTTAATCTCCCCGTCACCAACCCCGAAGGGTTCTTCGCCCCCGACACCTATCACTATCGCCCGGGCATTACCGATAAGCGCCTTTTAGCGATGGCGGTTGACCGTCAAAAAGCGCGTTTAGACGCGGCGTGGACCGCACGCACCCGCACGGATACGCTCACGAGCCCCTATGAACTCTTGATTCTCGCAAGCGTCATTGACCGCGAAACCGGTACCGAAAATGACCGCCCCTTGGTGAGCGCTGTCTTTCATAACCGTTTAGCGCTTAAAATGCCTTTACAAAGTGATCCCACGGTGGTCTACGGGCTGGGCTCGGACTTTACCGGTCGATTACGTAAACGCGACCTTCAGTTTGATACGCCCTTTAATACCTACACGCGTCGAGGTCTGCCGGCGGGGCCTATTGGCTCCCCCAGCGAAAAAGCCTTAATGGCCGCCGCGCACCCTGAGACGAGTCCCTACCTCTACTTTGTGGCCCGCGGCGATGGATCGAGTCAATTCTCCAAAACCTTGAAAGATCACAACCGCGCGGTGGACACGTATATTCGTGGGAAAAAGGCCCCGTAATTCAACGATTTCATTTGACAAAATTCATAAAGGAGACACCCTCCATGTCGTCTACCCACTTCACGGTTGACACGATTGCGCCCCGCTTTGAGGGCGTGGCTAAACTCTCGTCCTTAGGGGTCATTCGCCTCACCGGGGACGACCGTTTATCGTTTTTGCACAATCAATTGAGCCAAAAGGTCAATGACCTCGGGGACGATGCTCGACTAGGCGCCTGGTGCACCCCGCAAGGTCGTATCTCGGCGCTTTTTCGCTACGCCGATGACGGCACGTCGCTTTACTTAGTCACCCCGAAAGATAGCCTGGAGGCCGTCGCCAAACGTCTCAAACTCTTTGTGCTTCGCGCCAAGGTGACGATTGATACGCCAGACGTAACGGTCTATGGGGTGAGCCGCGAGGCCTTGTCGCCGTTTGCTGAACAAGGGAAGCGCCTCGTGGTTGAGGGTGGGCTTTTGCTTAACACCGGTCACGGTCGTGACGCGGATCGTGCCCTCCTTTTGGATTTCACGAATGCTCGCACGTTTGACACCCTTCAAGACGAGGGTCAGTGGTTTGCGGAAAACTTGCGCCAAGGCACGTCCACGATCTTCCTTTCCGCCCGCGACGAATTCGTGCCCCAGATGATTTACTTGGATAAGCTCGGCGGCGTGAGCTTTGACAAGGGGTGCTACCCCGGTCAAGAAGTCGTGGCGCGCTTAAAGTGGGTGGGGAAAGCCAATCGCTTTATGCACCTCTTTGTGTCGATGAGCCAAGTTACCCCCTCGGCCGGCGACGCGCTCTACAGCGACGGTAACCCCGTGGGTCACGTCGTGGAAAGCGTGACGGATAGCACGAGCGCCCTTTTAACCGCCGTGGTGCACAATAAGGCCGATGTGACGTCCCTTAGCCTTAACGCAGAAGGCACCCAGCCCTTAATGGCCCTCTCGAGCTTTACCCAGTTCGCGGACTAAACCGAAACGCACGCGTTTCCCAAAAACCCGACACTCCGAGGAGGTCGGGTTTTGTCGTTTCGGGCGACGACAAAATGCCTAGGTTATTGGGGAAATCAAACCCAAAATAAGTTGAACACCCCCCTTATAACTCTCCTCACCTCAACAGCAAATCGACGCTCAAGTACTTGGGTAGTCCTTAATCAAAAGGCCTCCGCGCTAGCTTCTCCCCTGTTCGATTGTTGGACACTGACAACAGTGAAAATGTGTCTAGGTTTTTCCCCATTGACCGATTATTTCGGTAATGGTTCTATGACGCGTCACCCTCCATGACGGCCACCCACGTCATAAATTCCTTTGTAGAGTAGTCACTTGAGACAGCGTGCAAAATCCGCGTTGTCGGTATCACACAAAAATCACGGATTCATCACGGGGTTTTTATCGATATATAAAAGCTTTTAGACTGATTCACAAAACCAATAGCCACCCTGATAAAACCCTTAGCCACGGCATTCTCCACTAACATAGCTTCAACAAGCCCCTTAAGCTAGAGCTGAAGACGTGTTCCCGATTGGTTAGACCATCGGGCGATTCATTTCTTGGCCCTAATAAAAAGAAGATGGCGCATTTCCCTTTGTCAGCGGCACTCGAGTCTGTGCCCCAACGAATGCGCGCACCCAAGGGGCAACTTCGGAGTAATGCAATGAACAAAACCTTATCCACGTTAACCTTGGCGCTCCTTACCGCTTGGAGTGCTCAGGCGATGTCTGAAACGATCACGATCCCGACGACCCCCGAGACGGTGCCCAGCAGCACCTTAAAGGCCAGCGTCTATAAAAAAATCGCACAAGGTCAGACGGCAGACTTAACGAACGTCACGATCAACAACCCCAACGCAGACTTAGGGGTCATGCTCTTTTCTGACAACGGTGGCACGGGGACCTTAGCGGTTACGGGGCCGGTGACTATCGATGTGACGTCGGATAAGCACAACGGCGGTCAAACGAAAGCGCAAGCGGTGACGGGGGCTGCTATTCAGCTCTTTAACGTCAACGCGAGCTTTAACGACGACGTGACCCTCAACTCCACGACGACCAATACCGAAAAAACCGACTTTGGTGGCAGTGCCTTCGTTGCCTCGGGTGACCTGACCCAAGAAGATCAGTTTCCCGTTATTCGCTTTGAGAAAGGCTTAACGATTAACTACACGACGAAAAACGATGCCAACCCGTCAGGGGGGACGGCCTCTCAGCCGAACTCCGCCCTCTTCATGCCGGATACCAAGATCACCGCGCATGATGTCGACCTCACGGCGAAAGGCTCCTTTTCGGACCCCAAACCCACTGAGACGAAAAACATCATCATCTCGGGTTTAACCAATACGGGTAAAGGGAAATTCACCTCAGAAGGGGATCACTTCAACATCCACTCTGAAGTGGTGGATACCGACGGTAACGCCAAGGGCATCTATTTGTTTGGCAGCACCCCGGAAGTGGAAATCAACAACCACCATGTGGTGATTTCCGCGAAGGCCGACTCGACCAAAGACACCTGGAGCACGGGCGCCGACATTTATCGTGAAAGTAAGCTCACGATCAACAGCGATGACCTTACCGTCGAGTCCGAGGGTAAGGACAGCATGGGGATGACGATCTATAACAAAGGCGACATCAACGTTAATGCTAAGAACGATTTCTCGATCAACGCTAAGGGCAACAAGACCTACGGGGTCTTCACGTCGACCTACAAAGGCTCGAGCTTAGCCAAGTTCCAAAGTCATGGCGACAAGCTCTCGATCAACTCCCAAGGGGCAGAACGCGCTGTCGGTATGTTCTTGTGGGTGAAGTCCGACTTCACGATCGACTCCAAGAACGTCGACATTCAGGCGGGCTCTGACGGTAACACGAAAAAAGGCGAAGGCCTGGTTGTGATGGGGGCATCGACCTTCAAGACGACCGAAAACAACGACAACTTCAAGATTGACGCGACGGAAACCACGGAAGGCGGCAAAGGCATGCTCGTCACCGGGTACAGCACCGTTGACTTGAAGAGTAAGAATGTTGACATCACGATGAACCGCCAAAGTACGCGTCAGTCTTATGGCGTCTCCGTTGAGGGTTCAACGCTTAAAACCAGTCACGACACGTCCTTTAACGTGAAGAGCACCTCCACGAACAAGCAAAACTTAGGCTTACAGATTAAGGGGCAGTC
>JAHHRF010000054.1 GCA_020025955.1 Sutterella sp. | reverse complement strand
CGTGAAGGTGTCCTGTTTGCCAACGCCTTTAGATTTAAAGCGTTGATAACCAGCAAAGGCATTCACGACTTCAAAGTCATAAGAGCCAGCGATGTTGAAATAATCCTTTTGACCTTGTTTATTGGCATCTTTGGTCTGTTCGTAGGCGATTACAGCGCCAATATTGTTAGCGTTGTAGTCAACAGCGACCCCATAGTAGTGGGAATTCTTTTGGTCAAAGTAGCCTTTCGTCGAACTAGGATTAGCATTGAGTCGGTCGTTTTGATTATTCGCGTACATCGCAAAGAATTGAGCGCCTTCAATGACCGGACTCTGGTATTGAACGGCCAAGTCTTGAATGTCGACATGTTCCCCAGCGAAACCACGTTCGGCCGCTCCAGAACCTAGCGCGTAATGACCAAAGACAACGTCCATGGATTCGTCAGAGCTGAGCCCACCGAATCGCCCAACGTGCACGGACCCGAAGTTCCCTTCGACAAAGACACGGGATTCGCGGTCGAAGAGCTTCCCAGGTTCAGTCATGTTCCCCGAAGAGAGTTCGAAACTGTTTTCAAGTTGGAAACCGACTTGGAGGTCACCGATCTGCTCAACACCTTTAAAACCAATAAAGTTTGCGGTTTCAATGCCGTTTTGCATGGTAAAACTCTTTACCTTGTGGGGTTGAGAACCTGTGGTCTTGGAGTAGTCGTATTGGAGTCCCGCATCCAGATGACCGTAGAAGGTTACAGAAGACGCCTGAGCCATGCCAGCAGCGCCGAAAAGGGCAAGAACGAGGAGGGATTTTTTCATGATCAATCTCCTAGGAAGTGGCTATTTAAGTATCGGTGTCATATTACCGATTGTTCGAATGTAATTTTCCAAGGAAAAATCCGAGACTTAAACTGACAAATTCCGTTGTCGTTCTTGATATAGGGTTTTTCATATTCTTTTTTAATCGATTAACGATTCAAGCCTGTTGCCACTTGGCGACATGACGAAATGATGCACTTCTTGCATTGATTAAATGCGATTGTTGTTCTCATGAAGAAGATGGCTTATGAACTCAACAACTTAAGAAAAAGAACATTGGCGAAGACTTTTTCTTAAACACTCCATTGTTAGAAGTCTATGATTGGATGGATTATTTTTATTCTTCGGTGTTAATCCACGAGAGAGCTTGCCATTAAATTGTCGTGACGTGTTATCTATACGTTTCTTATAGGCATGAAAAAAAACGCCCCGTTGATCGTCATCAACGAGGCGTTTATCAACTTAAATCAGTTAAGCGTGAAGCTTAATCAGATTAGAAGTTGTGGCCGAGACCGAAGTAGACCTGACGGCCGTTGGACTTTTCGCCACCCTTTTCCTTGAACTGGTCAAGACCGGCACCAACGTAAAGTTCGGTGCGCTTGGAGAGGTTGTAAGCATAGCGAACAGCAACGGTGTTGATCGTCACCTTCTTGTTGGCGTCAGCAGCGGGCTTGAAGAAGCCATGGCTGAACTGACCAGCGAGGACACCACCAGCGAGGGGAGCCGTAGCACCGACCGTGAAGGCCTGGTTCTTGCCAGCCAAGAGGGCGTCGCCCTTGTTGACATACTTCTTGCCGTAGGAGATGGCATCAGCCTGGGTGCCGCTCTTAGCCTTGGCATACTGATAGCCTAAGAAGAGCTTAGCAACGTCGAAGTCATAGGAACCAGCGAAGTTGTAAACTTCACCCTTGTTCTTCTTGTCAGCGCCCTTGGTTTCTTCATAAGCAGCGACTAAACCGAGACCGTTGGCGTTGTAGTCAACACCGAGGCCATAGTAGTGGCTGTTCTTCTGGTCGAGGTAACCGCGGGTGCCGTTGTGGTCAGCGGCGTCAGCCTGAGCGTTGGAGTACATGGCGTGAACCTGAACACCAGAGAAGACCGGGCTGTTGTATTCAACAGCAGCGTCACGCTTGCTGGTGGTCACACCAGCGAAGCCGTACTTCTGAGCGCCAGAACCGAGGGCGTACTGACCGAAGACGACGTCTAAGGAAGCGTCGCCACCGATCGTGCCGAAGCGACCGACCTGAACGTCACCGAAGTCGCCAGCGACGAAGGCACGAGCCTGACCGTCGAAGAGCTTCGTGCCACTGTCCTTGAGGCCATTGGCGTCACCGGTGGCAACGTTGAAGCGGTTTTCGAGAACGAAACCAACCTTGAGGTCGCCGATCTGTTCGACACCCTTAACGCCAACACGGCTACCAGCCTTGAGGCCATTCTTCATTTCGAAGGACTTAACGGCCTGCTTGCCGTTAACCTTGTCGTAGTTATAAGCGAAACCAGCGTCAACGCGACCATAGAGGGTCACGGAAGCGGCCTGGGCGATGCCAGCAGCGCCGAAGAGAGCGAGAACGAGGAGGGACTTTTTCATTTAAATCTCCTTAAGTGGAAATATATAGAGTTGATTGATTGGTTTTGCCCTGTCTGGACAAAGCCAACATGCCTATATTCTTTCGCTAATCGCCCTCGCTGTGTTAACTCCTCCCATCTTTCGGTTACATTTTGGTTGTTTTTTTAGGGTAAACGAGGGGTTTTGACACTTTTGGGCCATTTTATCCGTTGCAATTTGACAACGTTTTTCCTTCTTTCGCCTCTCCAGACGCGCTTTTACAGACGCTTACAGACAGAACTTTTGCTTACACTGTTCATTTTTGTTGGACGGTCTAGTTATACATAACTAAGACGAAACCCTTAGAAACAACGGCAAAAGGCTTAAGTTCAAATTTCAAATCGGTCTAAAAACATAAACCAACCTGTCATCAAGAATGATTCTCATCTGTTGATAACTCAGCAAAACCTCATTCGGAAAAGCAGAGGCAAACTCGCCTTGTCTTTGATTGGCGAAAAATAAAACGGGATCCGATTTTTCAACCAGATCCCGTTAATAAATAGGGCATTAACTTGGCGCCGTCTTTAACTGACTTTATTAAGTACTTGTCGAACGAGGCGTCCAGCTATCCACGTTACCCAGCTGCGCGGTAAGAAGCGCACTAAGGTAGAGAGCAGTTTGTTGAGAAGACCATCCACCACTACGGCGTCGCCCTGCATCATGGCGTTAAACCCGGTGCGTGCAACGTTATAGGGTTCAGTGGACCATCGATCAAAGGGGCTGTCAGCCGAGAGCCCAGCATTGGTACCAAAGTTTGTGCGGGTGGGACCCGGGCACAAGGCGGTTACCGTAACGCCGGAGGCGTGGAGCTCTTCATTTAACGCTTCGGAGAAACTTAAAACGTAGGCTTTGGTCGCGCCATAGACCGCCATATAGGGGCAGGGTTGGAAGGCGGCCGTCGAAGCCACGTTAAGAATCTGACCCGTTCCTTTCTTTGCCATACGGCGCCCAATACGAATGGACAGCACCGTTAAGGCATCAATATTGAGTCGAACCATTCGGCTTAACGTTTCGGTGTCCATGTTGATGGCTTCACCAAAGGCACCAAAGCCCGCATTATTGATTAAGAGCTCGGGCGTGAGGTCGCGCTCTAATAACCACGAGCAGATGCGGTCTACCGACCCATCCTGGGTTAAATCGAGAGCAAGGATGTCCGCACGGGTTCGCATCGTGCGTTCGATTTCTTTTAAGGCGTATTCGTTACGAGCCACTAAAAGGACTCGGTAGCCTCGCATGGCGGCTTTAAAGGCGAGCTCGCGGCCAATGCCCGAGGACGCACCCGTAATCACCGCCAACGGTCGGTCATGATCGTCAGCGCGCTGTGTAGAAGAAGTCATAGAGATAGATTGGAGAGGGAAGCCCCCAGAGTATCAAGAGGACTCTAGTGTAGCAGTCCTAGGAGTGGGTTTTCGTGTGTGAGCCCTCAAAATCCTGCCTTCCTTTATATAAGTCGCACGTCCTAACGGATTTCGCTTAAGGGATTGGCTTGGGGTTTGGGGTTTTAGAAAGAAAAGAGGACACCTCTTTTTCTTGAGGCATCCTCTTTTAGGGAGTTTGGCGTTAACGGCTTTTTATTTTGCCATCGCCGTCGGGAGCACCAAGTCTTCAACCTTAAGGTCGGTCTTGATTAAGCCCTGGGCCTTTAAGAAGGCTAAGTCTTCCTTTAAGCCTTCGATGTCGCGGTCCGTTAAATACTGATAGTAGTTGGAGCCATCTGCGAGCACTTTGGCTTGTTCAACGCTAATCCCGTGGATCTCTGCCCCAATCTTGAGGGCTTCTTCAGGATGGGCCTTAATCCATTCAAGCGCTTCCTTTTCCACGTCTACCACCTTTTGAACGGCTTCCGGGTGGTTCTTCGCAAAGCGTTGGGTAGCGGTCATGACGAGATTCACGTTAACTAAGCCTTTAGCCGTGGTGACTACATCACACCCTGCGCTCTTGGCTTTAGTGACGAGGCTCGCTGCTAAGAGCGCCACGTCAGCTTGACCGGACGACACCGCGGCTAACGACTGGGGTAAGCCCATGGAGATGAATTCCACGTCATCTGCCGTTAACCCTTCTTTGGCTAACGCCGATAAGAGGAGTTGATGGAGCACCGTGCCACGCGGTCCCACCACCTTTTTGCCCTTCAGGTCTTTAATGGTGAAGTGGCTCCCAGGTTTTCCCACGATCGCAAAGACATCCGCCGGGTGAGCAACCCCAGAGGCGATATAGACGGGGTTGTCAGCGGCATTACTTAATAAGACCGAGGCGGTATTCATCACGGCCGACATATCAATGTCACCGCTTGCCATGGCTTGAGCCTGCTTGGCGCCCGAAGTGATGTCATGCCACGTTACCGTGACGCCATCCTTTTCAAATGCTTTTTCCAGAAGACCGAAATGCTTCATCACCATGTTCTGAAGGTTAAACGGGCTCTTCACATAAACGATGTTGAGGTTCTTGGGCATATCTGCCCAGGCGCTCCCAGCGCCACAAATCCCAGCAACTAACAGTGCAACGAGTTGACGTTTCATTGAAGTGTTTCCTTATTTAAGAATGAAAAAAATCACTTAACACTTGGTTTGAAAAGTGGTTGAAGGACTCCGACGCGGGGTCTCTAGGGGGTGTAATCGGGTTGGGGTAGGTGTGTCGAATGCGTCCATCCTCTAACCAACAGAGTTGGTCAGCGAGCCGTGCTGCCTCTCGAATGTCGTGCGTCACCATTAAGGTAGTCACGGGCATCGTTTCTCGAATGGCTTCAAAACGACGAATGACGCGTTCTCGGGTTAGTGCGTCGAGCGCACTAAAGGCTTCGTCCATGAGTAACACATCAGGGCGAGCAACAAGCGCTCGGGCAAGACCCACGCGTTGCGCCATGCCCCCTGACAACTGATCAGGGTAGCGTTGGGCACTGGCGTCGAGTCCCACAAGCAAGAGAGCGTCTGCTGTCGCTTTGAGCTTTTCTTCCTTATCTAAGTGACGCACCGCTAACGCAACGTTTTCTTCGACCGTGAGCCAAGGAAAGAGACGCGGCTCTTGAAAGACGACGCCTAAACGCAAAGGGTGGGGTTGATGGATTTCCCCTGTATCGGGTGTGTCTAACCCTGCGATTAAGCGTAACAACGTGGTCTTCCCGCACCCGCTCTCGCCAATGAGGGCCGTAACGGTGCCCGGCTTTAACGCAAGGTTGATGTCTTTGAGGACGGCTTGGTCGCCAAAAGCCTTACTAATGTGGTGAAGCGAAATGAACGTGGTCATGGGGTTTCCTTTTGGGGAAGTGCTTCCCCACGACTAACTCGCTCGATAGTGGCGTGAATGATTTTCCCCAAGAGTCGGTCAGCGAGACTCCCTAAAAGGGCAATTGTCAGGATCCCGACAAAGACCTTGTCCGTTTGGCCAAAGTCGGCGCTTTCTGTAATTAAGTGACCGAGTCCAGAGGCGGCAGCCAAGAGTTCTGCCCCCACAAGAGCGCGCCACGCGTAGCCAAAGCCAAGCCTTAACCCCGTTAAGAGTCCGGGGAGGCTTGCGGGCAAAACAATCTTCGTGAAGGTTTCTTGCGCGCTAAAGCCTAAGATTTGCCCCACTTCAAGGAGTTTTCGGTCGACCTGCGTTAACGCGGTTAAAGCGGATAAAAAGATCGGAAAGAAGCTCGCCAAGATGACAATCGCTAATTTCGGGGCTTCGCCAATCCCAAGCCACACAATTAAAAGGGGAATGAGCGCCAACGGGGGCGTCACGCGCAGAGCTTCCAAGGAGCTATGAAAGAAGCGATGGAGCTTCGGTTTATGACGAAATAAGAGGGCAAGCGACAGGGCACTTGTCGCAGACAGCAAAAACCCAAAGCCCGTACGCTGAGCGCTGGCAATGATGTCACGCCACAGTGCGCCACTTTGAAGGAGTTCAAGACCGGCCTTCGCGACTTGCCATGGGGCCGGCAACAGGATCTTTGGGAAAACCTCGAGCCAACTCACCACGCACCAAAGCCCCAATAGGAGGGTAGGCAACGCCAACGCCCCGACACAGCCATTGAGGGGCTGACGCCAGGGAGACGTGGTTGTGCATTGGGTGGTCGGTCGGTTCATCGGACGGGAGGGTGTGTTCTGGTCAGAGCCCTTATTTTACGACGAAAGTCTCGGGGTTGGGACTCAATGAGAACAATTCCCAAGACCGCGAAACCCCTCTTAGGGTAAGGGCAAACACAAAAAAAGAGCCCGACGTAGTTGCCCACGTCGAGCTAAAGGGGTCAGTTTGAGGCGAGTCCTCCTCAAACCGCTTCATGTCTCGTAAGACTCAGTTGACAGCCCGAGTCTTACTGTTAGGAGGAATGAATTAGGCGTTGCAGCAGGCCGTTTCCGTCTTCATGGAGCGCAAGAACCAGAGTTCCTTCGTGAAGGTCGTGATAAAGCCTTCAAAGAGGGCCTGCACCTGGAAGTCATCGGCTTCAGCCGCCTGGTTGCGAATGTCCTTTGCCATATCGAGCATCAACTGCATGTCGGCTTCAACCATGGCATTGACTTCTAAGCAACCATAAACACGGGCTTCAGTTTCCTTCAACGTGGCGACCTCTAAATAGTCACGCATCGTGGAAAGGGGCATTTCGCCACGCATCTTCAAGACTTCAGCCACTTCGTCATAGGCTTCGAAGGCGGCATCGTAGAGCTTTTCCGTGTAGTTATGGATCGCCGCAAAGAAAGGACCCTTAACGTTCCAGTGAAGGTTGTGAAGCTTCACGTTCCAGAGGGCGAGGTTGGCGAGGTAGGTGTTTAAAAGCTTAGCGTTCGTCATTTCAAGTTTTCCTTTAAGTCGGGGGCGGAGCCTTGCTCACGTGTTCCCCACAAGTTTTGAGTGAAGAAGGCGATGTTTTTGAGAAACTATCGCTCTTCGTTATCTGTTAGGCTAACTATATCAAGAATGAAACAGTAATGCAAGTTCTTTATGGAAAATTTTTTATAAATAGTGAATTGCTATTGATTGAGAGTTGAAGTCGCAGCCGAGCTTTGATGCTCAACGCTTCATTTCACAAGGGATAGGGGGCTTATTAAGACCCAAAAAAGAGCCCCGACGCCATTACAACGCCGAGGCCAAGAAAGGAGCTGTGCTGGGTTTGCCCCCCGCCAGCACCCGAGGGTTGGGGTCGACAGAGGCGTTTGCCTTTGCCTAAGGTGTTATTCGTTGCAGCAAGCGATATCAGCCTTCATGGAGCGCAAGAACCAGAGTTCCTTCGTGAAGGTTTCGATAAAGCCTTCAAAGAGGGCTTGCACCTGGAAGTCGTCGGCTTCGGCCGCTTGGTTGCGAATGTCCTTTGCCATATCGAGCATCAACTGCATGTCGGCTTCGACCAAGTTGTTGACTTCTAAGCAGCCATAAACGC
The DNA here is from genome assembly GCA_020025955.1 of Sutterella sp. GTDB lineage: Bacteria > Pseudomonadota > Gammaproteobacteria > Burkholderiales > Burkholderiaceae_F > Sutterella. Next base: position 3,977 of record JAHHRF010000054.1, on the reverse strand, counting down.
GGGCTTCGGTTTCCTTCAACGTGGCAACGTCTAAATAGTCACGCATCGTGGAAAGGGGCATTTCACCGCGCATCTTCAAGACTTCAGCCACTTCGTCATAGGCTTCAAAAGCGGCATCGTAGAGCTTTTCCGTGTAGTTATGGATCGCCATAAAGAAGGGGCCCTTCACGTTCCAGTGAAGGTTATGAAGCTTCACATTCCAGAGGGCGAGGTTGGCGAGGTAGGTGTTTAAAAGCTTGGCGTTGGTCATGGTGTTTGTCCTTTAAGACGGGAAACGACTGGTCTCAAAAAATTAGGGGTGATGACGAGACGGTTTCTGGAGGGGATCAGACCGGTTTCGCTTAGCTGGTTCTTTGGCCCTCACGAAACCGGTTGGTTGTTTGAGAAACTATCGTGTCTCGCCATCTGTTAGGTAAACTATATCAAGAAGAATTTATCAATGCAAGTCGTCTATGTAAAAATTTTAATAAATAGCGTCAATCTATCGTAAATCCCTAAAGGGATTCGGCAGGTCGTGGATAAGTCACTGATGAATAAGAAAAAGGGAGTGAAGGCGAAGAGGGATCATGAGCGAGGAGCCACGTGACAAGGCGGACGGGGCGAGACGGGGAAGATGAAAAGGGGGACTTTTATGAGTGGGAGTCGCCATTTAACAAGCGCCATCACCTTTAGGGAAAGCCTGATAGACAAGGCAAAGGAATCTTTAAGACAATCTAAATTGTTCCTCATTTCGTCGTTTGACCCCTCACAAAACTGTGACGAAATGGGCGCCCTGACAAAAAGAACGTATAGGGAGATTTTTCATGCCATACGCCCCGACTTATCCGACGATTTGGCCGCCTAACTACGATCCGGACAATCCGAATACGTTAGCCAATATCGCGCTTATTCGAGAAGCAAACGAATCGCTTCAGGATGAGCCGTTTCATGAACACACCACGGGGCAGATCACCATTTCGATTGCCGGTATGGTGGGGGTGGTCTTGGAAACCGGCATTAGTGCGATCCCGACGCACTGTGCGGCATGGGTGCCGCCTGGCGTTAAACACTCGGGTCACCTGGGGCGCGACTCCACCAGTATTTATTTAAATGTGAATAAAGACTTGTGCACGGGACTGGGTTTCCCGAAATTTCCGACGCGCTACATTCTCAACAACATGACCTTTGAGATGATGAAGCATTTGGCGTTAAAACTTCGTGGAGCGTGCCCGCCGCACACCCATGAAGAGCGCCTCGTGCATGTCGCCTTAGAAGAGGTGGCGCTCTCTAAACAGTTGCCGCTCTCCTTTGCGCCGTTGCCTGAGCACCCCGTCTTGCGTCGCTTAGCAGAAGACATGTCGAACCTTGAAGTGCGTAAACGCACCAATGCCAATTGGGCCAAGAGCGTCGGGATGAGTGAGCGCACCCTTTCTCGCCTTGTGGTGAAAGAAACGGGCCTTTCCTTTGCGAAGTGGCGTGTGCATTTAACCTTGATGGATGCGTTAACGTGGCTCAATAACGGGGTGCCGGTCACCGAGGTCGCGCATCGCGCTGGGTACGAAACGCCATCCGCCTTTATTGAAGCCTTTAAGCGCGTCTTTGGCATTACACCTGGGGCCTTCCGAGCGCGGTTAGGCTAGCCCCATGAGAAACCCTGTTTAACAGGGTTTTTCTTTCGATGACCTAACCCTAATGGCTAGGGAAAGTACCCTCTCTACGTCTAAAGTAGGACGGCAAGCTTTTTAAAAAACGATAAAGTTACGGGGTATAGCTGACTCTCTATCGTTTAAAGAAGGTGCTTTCCTATGAGTTACGTCCCCGTAGACGGTCCTCGACAGGGCATTACCAATCGTTTTCGCATTGACGGCCGCCGCAATCGCTGGTCGTTTTTTATGGGCTGTCTCGCGATAACGATTTTGTCCGTGATCGCCTTCTTGGTGATCATTTTGACCTGGGGCATCGTGGAAGCGGCCGCTCCTCAGCATGCCTGGGGCATTGGTGTCTTCTTTGAAATTGTGATGGGGCTCATGGGGCTTTATTTTGGCCTCTGGTTTTTGTCCTTTGCGGCTCAGCGTTGCCACGATTTGAATTGGTCGGCCGGCTACGCGTTGCTCTCTTTAGTGCCGGGCGTTAACGTGGTGCTCTTTTTGTTGCTCCTCTTTAAAGTGGGCACGAAGGGCGAAAACGCCTTTGGTCCCGACCCCCGCACCTATTACGAAGTGATCAACGGGGTGTTGGTGCCCGTTTCGGGGCCGGACGCAGACGAGAATTAACTCCTAGTTCGAGGGGGACGGTTGTTTCCCTACGAATGGAAGTAAAAGGGCGTGAATCACGCCCTTTTCTTGTGGGGAGTCAGAGCCGAATTTCTCTTCTTGAGTGGGATTTGTTACCGAGGGTAATCCCTTGTTCTGATTCGATTCGGCTGGACTACACTTTAAAATAATCCTTTACCCTTTTTCGGATGCAAACCTTGCTTTCCCGTATTGATGACCCCTTAATGGAACGCATTATTAAAACGGTGTTCACGATGGACGCACGTGCAAGCCGTAAGCGTTTCTTCTTGATGCAGACCTCAGTTTTGGGGGGCTGGTTCGTTTTACTGTGCATTTTGATGAAGGTCGCTGAGGCGTGCCTTTTCTCTGGCTCCAGCAGTGTCATTCTTATTGGTGGCGGGATGGCGAGCTTTGTCTTTTGGGTGAGCTTCGCGCTGGTTCTTATTGCCCACGTCTTTATTAGTATTCAACGCTTACATGACTTGGGGAAAAATGGCTGGTGGCTTTTGTGGTTAGTGGTGCCGGGGCCCAACGTTCTTTTTATCTTGTGGCTCTATTTTGCGCCCTCGCTCGAAACGGCTAACCCCTACGGGGAACTCGTTCGACGTTAAGGGCAACAAGGCTCACCGCTCACCTCCGACGAAAGGGTGCTTGGATTACCAAAGCAGCGCTTTTCTCGGAGGTGTTGTCGTTTGGGCGTCCCTCTTTTTTTAAGAATAGGGCGGGGGTGCTCACGCTATACTTGAGCTACTCAATTGAACCCCTGGCTTGAGACGCGAGTGAAGCGCGTGGTCAAGCTCAGTTTTCCGTTTTTACTTTCCTTTCTGAGGCCTTGAAGCATGGCAGGAGAAGCCCCTTTATTATCGTTTGCCGGTCGTCGTAGTCGCGGCTCCTTTTTCGCGTATAACGCGAGCTTTTTAGTGCTTGAAATCGCTTTGGGTTTGGCGCTCGTTTACGCCACGGGCTTAGGCTTTTCGAATAGTTTTAATGAGTTGGCGCTCAACGCCTTAATGGTGACCACCATCTTTTTGTTTGGGTTGATCACGTCCACCCTGTGGATTTTGAGTGCGCTCACGTCCATTCATCGCTTCCACGATACGGGTCACAGTGGCTGGTGGGTGCTTTTGCGCTTGGTCCCCGGGATCGATCTCTTTGTTTGGATTTTCTTACTCTTTATGGATGGGACCCATGGTGACAATGCCTTTGGTCCGGATCCCCGTCAGGCTAAAGCCCGCTAAGGAGATGCTCAATGGCTAATCAACCGACTTTTTTCGAGTCCCTCACCAATACGGATGGGCGCCTTAATCGTCAGAATTACTTCTTGTTCCAGTTGGGCCTCTTTGGCGTGGAATTCTTAGGGGGTCTCGTCGCCTCGGTCTTTGCCTTTGTGCCGGCGCTTTATGCCTTGGTGCTGGGTCTCATTTCGATCGTGGTGCTCGTGGCGCGCTTGATTCTCGACATTGCTCGTTTGCATGATGCGAATATGTCCGGCTGGTGGCTCTTGCTCTTTTTAGTGCCGATCGTAAACGTCGTCTTCTTTTTCTATTTGTTCTTTGCAGCGAGCTTTCCGTATCGCAATCAATGGGGTGAGCCCATTGACGGCACCGTGCCGGGCTATCGCCCTCAGGAGGTTAACGCCCCGTACGAGATGCCGAACCACTCGTCGGACCGTAAGAACTACACGGACCTTTAAAGACCGTTCCCTAACGGATTCTTTTCTACCAA
>JAHHRF010000053.1 GCA_020025955.1 Sutterella sp. | reverse complement strand
GCCTCACCCATATCAAAGCGTTGTGCAAAGAAGGCCCCGATCATGCCAGCGAGCACGTCGCCCGAGCCCGCCGTCGCTAAGGCGGCACTGCCCGTCGGGTTAATCCACGAGCGTGCACTCTTTAACGAAATCACGGTGCCAGCCCCCTTTAAGACCACCATGGCGCCCGACTGGACGGCGAGTTCTCGCGAGGCGGCCACACGGTCGACTTCAACCTCAGCGACCGAACGGCGTAAGAGGCGAGCCGCTTCGCCGGGATGCGGCGTAATGACGGTGGCGTCCACGCGTGCCAAGAGCTGGTCTTGAAGCTTCATGTCGTCACTGATGAGGTTAAGCGCATCGGCATCCAACACGACGGGCTTCTTTAACGCTAACACTTCCACCAAGCGGGCTTTCGCGCGATCAGATTTCCCGAGCCCCGGCCCCATCACAACGACGTCAACCGTGTCTAAGTCCACCTGTTGGGCGAACATGAGTTCGGGGAAAGTGGGGTCCCAACTGGGGGCATTCTCTGCCAAGGTTTCCACCGTGACGCGACCGGCCCCCAGGATGAGTGCACTGCGCGCGGCCAAGATGGCGGCCCCCACCATGCCCGTGTCGCCCCCGATCACCGCCACGTGACCGAAGTCGCCCTTGTGGCAATTGCGAGCGCGCGGGTTTTGCACGTACGGGAATTCGTCCTTACCAATCACCGACAAACGGGTTAAGGGAACGGAGACGTCTAATTCATTTAAGACGATGTCGCCCACGGCATCGACGCCTTCTTTCATGTAAAAACCCGTCTTCACGGATAAGAACGTGATCGTGACGTCAGCACGGCACCCCGGGATCGAGCCCACCCATTGGCCCGTTGCGGCGTTGAGCCCCGAGGGGATGTCTAAGGCCACTTTCAAGGCATGGCGTTCGTTAAACCAGAGGACGGCATCCAAGTCGTCCCCTTTGATGGGTTTATTGAGCCCCGTGCCAAAGAGAGCGTCGACCACACAGTCGGCTTTGCGGGTGAGGTAAGGGTCGCTTGCCACTTCGCCCCCTTGGGCTTTGTAGGCTTCGAGCGCACGTTGCGCGAGCGGTGAGCTCGGGGTGCGATCCCCCGGCAACACCACCACAACGTCGGCACCGGCTTCTTTTAATTTCAACGCGCAATGTAAGCCGTCGCCCCCGTTGTTGCCTGGCCCACAGAGAATGGTGACCGCGGGCGTCGTGTCTTCAAAATGATCGAGAATCCACGTGGCAGCGGCGTCGCCCGCACGGCGCATTAAGGCGTCTTCGCCGAAGCGCGACGCAGCACGGTGTTCGAGTTCGGTCTGTTCATCGGCATTGAGGATGGTCAAGCTCATGGATGGTCCTTTTGTTTTTTTTGGGTTTTGGGGTCAACCTCACCACCCGGTCACGCCCCTTGAAAGGGAAGGGGCGAGAAAGCGGGGTTCGGTCAAAAACGATGTGTCTATTTTACGCCCTTTCGCGTGGTGTCCCAAAGCGCACTAGGGATTCCCACTGGAATGGAAAGAAAAACGCTCACCGACAAAGGGTCGATGAGCGTCACAACATTAGTGAAAGCGTTCGGGAGCGAGGTGCTTATCGTCGTCAGACGACGTCCCCTCAATGGCACGCAATACGGCCTCGGCGTAGACGGGCGCCAAGTCGGCCCCATGCGCGCCCCCCGCCAGGTTCACAAAGAGCCCCGGGCGACGAGTGGCACCCACGAGCGCTAAGCCGTCAGGCGTGGCGTGCACGGTTTGCGAGAGGTAGCGCCCCTGATTCCACAGGGCGGTTTCTGGTAACACTTCCACCCCTGTTTGCCACAAGGCTTGGTAGGGCTTATCTAAATCCAATTCGTCGCGCGTGCCCAAGAACCATGGGCTCATCAAACGAAGGAAGTTGGCGACGGGGAGCACCGTCTGACCGCTCGGCCACTGAAGGCTATGGCGAGGACGGGTGGCCTCCGGGACCAAGTCCACACTCAAGAGCGCACGCGTAATCGGAACCGTGGGGGCGTTGTAGAGCGTTGCGGCCTTCACAAACGCAGGGATGGCGTTGGTGGCCAATACCGTGACGTCCGCCAAGAACGTGCCTTTGGGTGTTTTTACCCCTAAGATGCGAGCGCCGTCACTCACCCACCCCGTGGCAGCCGTTTGCGTGTGAAGCGTGACGGGATTTTCCCCCGTGCTCAACAGATCCTTTAATTGGCGTGCTGCGAAACTTGCGTTCCAACTCGTTTGCGCCAAGATTTCGACGGTGTTGATCCCCGTGGCACTGTAGAGCGCAGGTTCCACCTCGCCTAAGGTTTCCCAGTCGAGCCCTTCTTTGGGGTTAATCACCAAGGTGCCCGCGGTTTCTTGTAAGTCCACGCCGTGGGTTTGGGCAAAACGTCGCCAGCCCTCCGTGGCGGTTTTTAAAAGACGCGCTTGGAGACGACGTCGCGCGTCATTGTCTTCTTCCTTACGGGCTTTGGATAAGGCCTTCATAAAGCGCGGGTGCGCCAAGGCTTGGGCGGCCGTAAAGTGGATCCCTTCGGTGTTGGCGGCAAAGCGCCCGATAAAGCGCGAGAGTCGTCCCGTGGCGGGCACGGTGTGTAAGAGTTCTGTCGCGTTTAACGTGCCTGCGGCCGAGTAACTTGCCTGTTGGCAAGGTTGCGTGGCGGCTTCTAACAGGGTGACGTGATGCCCGCGAGCTTTGAGCGTTAATGCGGTCAAGAGCCCTGTGAGCCCAGCGCCGACAACAAGAATGTCCATAAAGAAGAGATCGTTGAAAGGGGAGAGACCCCTCATTTTACTGGAAGCGCTCTCGTTTCGGGTTGCGTTCATGCTCAAGGGAAAACCCACGGCCGAAGAAGGCGTGACATTTCACAAATCCCTTTGCATAATGAAATGCGTGAATCTACGTTTTTCATTAGAGGCCCAACGATGTCCAAGATTAGTCCCTTTCCGTTAATGACCCATGGGGTGCCCGCTGAGCGCGACAATGACCCCTTAACCGAAACCACCACGTCGCGTGAGGTGTTGATGGATACGGGCTTTGTGCAGTTGGTCAAGGAAACGGTGACGTTGCCAGGCGGAGAGCCCGCTCGCCGCTACATGCTTCCCCACAAAGGGGCCGCAGCGATGTTGGCCTTGGACGGCGAAGGCAATCTCGTTTTTGAGCGCCAGTGGCGCCACCCCTGTAAGCAAGCCTTCTGGGAAATCCCTGCGGGCAAAATCGATGACGATGAAGCCCCCTTGACGGCCGCCAAGCGTGAACTCCAAGAAGAGTGCGGGATTGTCGCCAAGACTTGGCACGAATTGGGCACGGTCCGTAACGCCATTGGGTATAGCGATGAGCGCATTGTGATTTTCGTCGCCGAAGACCTCACCTGGGGCGAACAAGACTTGGACCCCGGCGAATATTTAGAAGTCGTGCGCGTGCCCTTCAACGAGGCGTTACGCATGGCGCACGAAGGGCTCATCACGGACTGTAAGACCTTGGTGGGGCTCATGTGGTTAGAGCGCTTCTTAGCGAAACGCGGGGAATAACGCCCAATCTAAAACCCAATAAACCAAAGAAAAACAAAGAAGAGCAAAGAACAACAAAAGAAGGGGAAGGCTTCGAAACCTTCCCCTTCTTCACATTGGGACTAACCAAACTCGACTTAGTTTTCCAAGTCGTTGATGTAGCGCTTCAGAATGTCGAAGCTCTTCGGATCCATCACAAAGGCGGTACGCTGCGAGGCGCGCGTTAACGCCAAGTAAAGACGGGCACGTTCTTGTTCATTTAAGTCCGTGAAGTGCATTTCCGTGACGATCACGAAGGGGGCTTGCATGCCCTTGAAGCGGTTTAACGTATCCGCAAAGACTTCACCGTCGGTAAAGATGCGATCCCCCGCTTCGTCAAACTGCGTGGTCGGACGACGAAGGCGGCATTTGCCGATCTGTTCACGGCGAATCATTTCGCTTTCTTCAAAGGGAAGCCAACTTAACACCGCAATCTGGTCTTCCGTGAAGCCCGACTCCAACGCCGTCTTCACCGCGTTCTTCGTTTCTTGTAAGAGCTGGTTGGGACCGTCATAGGTAAACATCCCCGTGTAGTCGCCGACCAAGGGGCTCTTCGAGACGATGGGTTCCGTGGTGAGTCCGAGACCATTGATTTCTTCGGCCTGGCGCTGCGGAATGCGACTGGTATCACGCGTCACAAAGCGGGTGGACTCGTTAAAGACCACGGGTTCACGGTCATCAAACGTTAAGGCATACGGATCCGTCAACACGTAGAGCTTGCCCTTCGGGGTGAGGGCGTGCGTCAAGGCTTCAATCCACTCAAAGCAGAAATCCTGAGCGTCGTCGATGATGACGCGATCCCACTGGCGCTTACCCGCACGAAGGTCTTCGCAAAGCAGGGTGTTGAGCGTTTCCCACACGTCGTCGTTGCGACCCTCGTGGAAGTTCACGTCGGGGTGCATTTCTAAGGCCAATTCATGCCACGTGCCAAAGAAGTGCGCGTGCTGGCCCACGCCCTTACGACGAAGGGTTTCAATTAAGTTACGCGTGAAGTGTAAGTAGCAAGCGCGCTCGCCCTTTTCATGGGCTTCGTCTAAGAGCTTTAACGCGAGAGCGGTCTTGCCAGCCCCAGCGGGCGCCTGAATTTCCACCACGGGCAAGGGGCTTTCCATGCGCATCACCCAACGGGCTAACTCGTCAGAGAGCTCGCGCCCGGCTAAACGCAACTGGGAGCTCACCGACGTGGGGTCCGTCTTGATCGTGTACTTATTGAGTAAGAAGTCGGTCACGGCTTCGCGACCGGCGAGCGACGGCGTCAAGGCATTGGTGCGCGACCACAAGTGAATGCGGTTGGGCATCCCCGCCAAGGTGTCCTGGTCAAAGAGGGCGACGTCGGCGTTTTGGGCGCCCGTACCCACCAAGTGCCCCGTGGGCAACGCGAGGATGTGGAGAATCGGAACGTTCCCCTGAATCCCATAGAGACGCTGGCGGATGATGCGCGCCTGCGTGGTGAGCTGCAAGGTCACATTCTTACAGTGATTCGCCAAATAGAAGCGCTCCAAGTCACCCGACTCGATGTTGCGCTCTAAGTCGCCCGCTTTCACTTCAATGACGACCAAGCCCCCGGCGGGCGTTACTACCGCGACATCCAATTCCGTGCGATCACGTCCCGTGGTGCTGCAAAGGTCCACATTGCGGATGACGGTAAAGCTATCCGGTAACGTTTTCAAAAGATCGACAACGGCCAATTCGGCGAGTTCGCCGTTGCTGGTCGCCGGAAGGGAATGTTCGGGAATAAGGGTCGCCATGGTGAGCTGCTCCAATTCGGTATAAAAATCGTATCCGTCGTATTTTAGTGTGCCGAGACCTTATCGCCTACACGCCAAAAGGAGAACTTTGTAGGTAGAGACGTAGAAAAAATCGCGATGTTGATTGCGGTTTCTCATGTCGCACGCCCAAAGAAGCGGGTACTAACTCTGGAAACCCACCCGCTGACGCGTTAAACTTAGCCCCTTCTTTTGTTTGCCCCTTTTATTACAGTCCCTTATGTCCACCCCCAAGAAAACCACTGCCCTTCGACAAAGCTTACGTGCACGCCACCTGATGATGATCAGTATCGGTGGCACGATCGGGGTGGGGCTCTTTTTGGGGATTGCTGACCCGTTAACGTCGGCAGGGCCCTTGGGGACGATCCTTGCCTATTTAAGTGCGGGCATCGTGATGATTGCCACCATGATGTGTTTGGGGGAATTGTCGACGAGCTTTCCGCATGCGGGGAGCTTTCAGTATTACGTCTTGAAGTTTTTCAAGCGCCCGGGGTTAAGTTTTGTCATCGGGTGGATCTATTGGCTCAGTTGGGTCTTTGCCCTGACGGCGGCGCTCTTAGCGGGAGGCTTGGTCGCGTCAGAACTCTGGCCTGTGCTTTCTGTATGGGGCTGGATGGCGGTCTTTTTACCCACCTTAGTCATCATTAATGCGTTGAGTGCCCGCTCCTTTGGGGAAACGGAATACTGGCTCGCGGGGATTAAAGTCTTTGCGATCGTGCTCTTTATTGCCTCGGGCTCCACCTTGATTGGGCACCAGATGCTCACCACCGACTGGGTCCCGACGTTGCGCACCGAGTCGGGTGCGTTCTTTCCCAATGGCTGGGGGGCGGTGATTGCCTCCATGGCTGTGGTCGTCTATTCCTTCCAAGGGGTTGAGCTCGTGGGTAATGTTGCGGGCGAAGCTGAGCACCCTGAAAAAGTCATCCCCAAAGTCATTCAAGGCTTAGGGATTCGCTTGATTCTCTTTTACGTGATTTCGGTTGCGATCTTGGCGCTCTTAAATCCCAATGGCTATGTGGCGACGGATTCGGGCCCCTTTGTGGAGGTCTTTAACCGTTTGGGCTTTAATGGGGCGGATATCTTCATGCGTTGCGTGATTTTGTCGGCCGCCTTGTCGGCGGCAAACTCTGCGCTCTATGCGTGCTCGCGTATGCTCTGGTCCATGGCCACGGCGCGTGTCGCCCCCAAGGTGTTTGCCTACGTCCATCCTACGCGTCAGGTGCCTTTCTACGGGGTCTTCTTCACGGCCCTTTTAGCCGTGGTGTTTCTCTACGCTCAGGACGTGAGTCCCCAGCGCTTATTCTTATTCTTTGTGAATTCCACCGCGCAGGTGGGGTGTGTCGCCTGGATTTTGATTGCGCTTTGCCAATTGCGTTATCGCTGGGGCGTCAATCGTGGGGAGTACCCGAAGCTCTCTCACACCTACCAGTCGCCGTGGTACCCCTTCAATGGCCTCTTTGTGATTGTGGCCAATTTAGCCATCATCGTGGGGAGCTGGTTTACGCAAGACGGTGGGATTAGCTTCGTGGCGCAGTTGGTCTTGGTGGCAGTGGCCACTGTGGCGTACCAACTCTTCTTTAAAGAAGACGCTCGCCGTCAGGCCTAAGAGACCCAAAAACCAAAGGGCACCCAACTGGGTGCCCTTTCTTTCGCCCCTAGGGTGGGCAAAAACAAAGTGGATTAGTCAGAAAAAAAGCGTGCCCCGAGCTTAGGGGAACGCTTCAACGTTCTGCCTCGTCAGGGGAAGGGCGTTCACATCCCGCTCCCCTTTTGTCTTTTCACCCAGGTGTCGGGTGACGTTCCCACTTCAGGGTTTAGATACGCGTCTCCAACGAAACCGTTAAGGTCTTGCCCAGGACTTCCAAGGCACGCACCACGGTGTCAATCTTGGTGCTCTGGTGGAAGTTCAGGATGCGCGAGACTTCTTGACGGGGCGTGCCCATGCGATCGGCGAGCTCAGAGGGGCGAACGTGCTGCGTGATCATCGTATTGATGAGCAAGGCTTTCGCGGTGAGCGTAACTGGCAACTCCACGACAATCGTGTTCTCATCGGCTCGCATCGGCAACCCTTCAGGAATAAGTTGGCGCTCACGAATAAAACGATTCAGACTCGTCTTGAGGGCTTCCATCGCTTGATATTCAAGCTCCTCACGGGAGTTGGCAAACGCAACGGTATCCCCGATACGTGTGAAGGTGGCCTTATAACCCGAGACTCCGGTTCGTTGAACTTTCGCCGCATACGCAAAGTGCGATGACATAACTGACTCCGGCTTAAATAAAAATCAATGACTGATTATTCAGTTAAATTGTATGGTGCTATACCAATGGGCGTAAGTAGGGATAGGTTCTACTTCATCCTATCAATGTTATCAAAAGAAAGACAAGATAATGATTAATAAAAGAAAGTTATTATTCCCGTAATAAAAAAGTCAGACAGTTGAAAGTGGCGAATATGCCTGTCCTGTCATTGGTTTTTATGACACCCCACCTCATCGCGCCAAGTCCCTGACATCTGAGGTTAGGAGAGGTAACTTCCTAATATTTGAATCCCTATTTAATTTCATTATATACACTTAACTCAGTTGCTTATTTAAAGTATGACAAAAAGATTACAAGATTAATAAAGGTAATGATTTCATTAATCTGGAACTGTTCAAGTAAGTGTTGACGGAATAAGCCAAACAGCGCGATTTATGCGCTTATTTTTCAATTAATGACGTGTCGATTTGATGGAGGCAGGGCGTCTGAAATCGGTACGAACCGATAGGCTTGACTAGAAAAAACGCCGTTTGGTCATGCCTCTACTGGAAGGGGCTTTGGCGAGAGGGATAAAAGTCCAATAAAGGAAATCGCCATAATGACACGCTCAAAAGCGAGCCCGTCAGAAGGCCACCAAATTAATACATTGGTGTAAAAGAGATAAGAAAGTGGTGTCAAAAAAGCAAAGACCCGTGACTTATCGTGGGCTTTACCTTTCACGTCGGGTGACGTTTTGGTGACGTTTTACCGGAAGCCACAGGATCGTCTTTTCGAATGCCCTTGACTCAAGAACAATCGGGAATGTGCGTCGGACGTGCAGGTTGCTGGAGCTTTGATTGTTCTGTCATGTTCGTCAATACGGGGGAATGTCAATCCCCATCGCTACAGCATGAGCAACTTGTTTGCTCATATGCTCTTCAAACTTGCGAATCGTGTCGCTACAGAGTCGTTCTTTGGCCTCTTCAATGGTATCTGGAAGCTCATCATAGGCCTTGTTGAAACCGCAGTACCCTCCAATTAGGCACCAAATAGACTTGTCTGAGGCGCCAGAAAGCGCATCTTTTGGCAATTGGAGCCCGTTTTCCTTAAACGCCCGACGTAAGCGAGAGTATTCGAGATACTCATCATCAGTCATATCATTAGGCATTACTCTCATTGGCTTTCTCCAAAGGGCTCTCAGAATGGGGGGCAGACAAAGGGGCTCGGCGTGCGAGTTGCCGGAGCTTTGATTGTTGGTCATATCAGCACCAAGCGACGTCAATTCCCATCGCTACTGCTTGAGCAACTTCTCTATTTCTTCGCTCTTCAAACTTGCGAATAGTGTCACTACAGAGCCGTTCCTTGGCCTCTTCAAGGGTGTCAGGCAGTTCACGATAGGCTTTCTCACAAAATAACCCACCGCAATGCAACCCCATAAGGAACCAGATGGCTTTTTCGGATACGCCTTCTAAGTCGCTTCGTGAAAACTGAAACGACTTATCTTCAAACAGAGAGTCAAGTTCGCCCGCTTCAAGCAACTCTTCTTCTGTTAAGTCTTCAATCGTTACTTTCATTTGCTTTCTCCAAAGGGCTCTCAGAATGGGGGCAGACAAAGGGGCTCAGCGTGTAAGTTGCTGGAGCTTTGACTTGTCGGTCATATCAGCACCAAGAGACGTCAATCCCCATCGCTACTGCGTGTTCAATCTCTTTGGCTCTACGAGCCTTAAACTTACGGATGGTGTCGCTACAGAGTCTCTCCTTGGCCTCTTCGATGGTGTCAGGCAGTTCACGATAGGTTTTCTCACAAAATAGCCCCCCGCAATGCAACCCCATAAGGAACCAGATGACTTTTTCGGAGACGCCTTCTAAGTCGCTTTGTGAAAGCTGAAACGACTTCTTTTTAAATAGAGAGTCAAGACGACCGAATTCTAGTAACTCATCTTTTGTTAAGTCTTCAACTGTTACTTCCATTTGTTTTCTCCAACGACCTCTCATAAAGGTGGGGCAGTCAAAGGGACTCGGCGTGCGAGTTGCCGGAGCTTTGACTGTTCGGTCATGTCAGCACCAAGCGACGTCAATGCCCATCGCTACGTCATGAGCAACTTGTTTGCTCATATGCTCTTCGAACTTGCGAATCGTGTCACTACAGAGTCGTTCCTTGGCCTCTTCGATGGTGTCAGGGAGCTCGGGATAGGCTTTCTCACAAAATAGCCCCCCGCAGTGCAACCCCATAAGGAACCAGATGGCCTTTTCGGAAACGCCTTCTAAGTCGCTTCGTGAAAGCTGAAACGACTTATCTTCAAACAGAGAGTCCAGATCGCACGCTTCGAGGAACTCCTCTTCTGTTAAGTCTTCAATCGTTACTTTCATTTGCTTTCTCCCAAGGGCTCTCAGAATGGGGGCGGTCAAAGGGGCTCGGCGTGCAAGTGCAGGAGCTTTGATTGTTCAGTCATGTCAACACCAAGAGACCTCAATCCCCATCGCGACATCGTGGGCGATCTCTTTTTCTCTGCGAGCTTCGAACTTTCGGATTGTGTCGCTACAGAGTCGTTCCTTTGCCTCTTCAATGGTGTCAGGCAACTCTCGATAGGGTTTCATGTACCCACACAGCGACTCCATAATGAACCAGATTACCTTTTCTGATACGCCCTCTAAGTCGCTTTCGGAAAGCTGATATGGCTTTTCAAGGAGGATGGAGTCCAGCTTGCATAATTCTCGCAACTCTTCCCTCGTCAAATCATCGATCGTCACTTTCATTTGTTTTCTCCAAAGGGCTCTCAGAATGGTGGGGCAGTCAAAGGGGCTCGGCGTGCAAGTTGCCGGAGCTTTGGCTGTTCAGTCATGGCTGCTTAATAGAAGGAAACTTCATCAAGGTAGAGTCCTTCTTCCACATACATTTGATATAGCTCGCCACTCAACAGCATCTCGCGGGCTCTTTCGTGCGAAGTACTACTTGATATGAGCGGGTGAATGCCGTTTCGTGCATGGTAAGCCAGATCCCAGACCTCTTCGTCCGTAAGTCCGACGAGGTCTTCTTCGGTTAGCTCTCCACGGCAAAACTTTTCGCTGGCGTTGATAAGGGGCTGATATTTCTCGTACAGCTTCTTTGCTTCTTGTAGATTGTCCATTTGTACCAACATAAACTCATCAACACCAAGAGACGTCAATCCCCATCGCTACGGCGTGTTCAATCTCTTTGTCTCGACGAGCCTTGAACTTGCGGATGGTGTCGCTACAGAGTCTCTCCTTGGCCTCTTCGATGGTGTCAGGGAGCTCGGGATAGGCTTTCTCACAAAATAACCCACCGCAATGCAACCCCATAAGGAACCAGATGGCTTTTTCGGAGACGCCTTCTAAGTCGCTTTGCGAAAGCTGAAACGACTTCTTTTTAAATAGATAGTCAAGCCGACCAGCTTCGAGCAATTCCTTTTTTGTCAAGTCATTGATCATTACTTTCATTAGCTTTCTCCAAGGATCCTCCAGGGCGATCGACACTCACAGGTCGTTGGCATGCAAGGTGCCGAGGTTTGTGTTTGCCGCCCA
Source organism: Sutterella sp. (assembly GCA_020025955.1). Lineage (GTDB taxonomy): Bacteria > Pseudomonadota > Gammaproteobacteria > Burkholderiales > Burkholderiaceae_F > Sutterella. The sequence continues at coordinate 948 of JAHHRF010000053.1, read as the reverse complement.
GGTGAATTAGTAAAGGTAACCTGCCTTGAGGTACTCGCGCTCTTCGATGTACATTTTGTACAACCGTCCGTCTAGCAACATCTTTCGAGCTTCTTCTCTGGGGGTTTTGGGAGAAATCAACGGGTGGATGCCGTTCCTTGTGTTGGCAAGCCCCCAGACCTCGTCATCTGTTAACTTGGCGAGGTCCTCTTCAGTCAATTTGCCTTGAGTGAATTTTTTGCGAGCTTCAAAGAACGGTTCAAGTTTCTTTACATATTCGTATGTCTCTTGCCAAGTGCTCATAGCTTTCGTCTCCCTGAAAGAGATGCAAAAACGCTTCCCGCGTTGAACGCAGCGTCGCCTAGCGGTTTCTAGAGCTAGACGAAGTGGCGCTTAACATTTTTGCGTTGCCTATATATAAGCTTACTCTTTTTTGATGTGCTGCTTGTATAAGTTTTGTAGGGGGCGAAATCTCGGCGTTTGTGATGTGGGTGCCATTATGGAAGCATCGAGCCAAGGGCGATCTCGCTTTACCATCGTACGAAGTCCCCAGCCCGAATAGACTCTGAAGGTGGGGTACGCCAGGGTGAGCAAATCGATCGTTTCTTTGGAAAAGACACTCGTATCAAAGGTTCAGTCTTGTGCGAGGGGTTGGTCGCCAAAGGCAGAATGCTGGTCGTAGGGGGCGGGCACCACCGGTCCCTGCTACCGAGCCTCAATGGGGTGGGTACGCCGTTGATGGCAAGGGAATAGCTTTGAGCGTTGTAGCTTTTGGAGGGTAACGGGTTCACCGTCCAATGCGGACTGCTTGAGCATGGAGCTAGTGACATCAAAGCACGCCTTCATCGTCACACCCCTTAGGCGAAGGAAAGTCCCCCGTTTCTTCCCAAATCCCCGATTCATTTAGAGTCGGCCCCGAACGGGAGCAGCTCTAAATCCAACTAAATCTTGCTAAAGCCGTGAAATTTA
>JAHHRF010000052.1 GCA_020025955.1 Sutterella sp. | reverse complement strand
TGGCCGTGGGCAAGAGGTGCACGTGCGTCGTATCCACGTCAGGCATTGCAGGCGTAGGCGGCACAAGGGCACCGCCACCGCCCGTACCCGGCGTAGGCGTAGGCGGCACAAGGGCACCGCCACCGCCCGTACCCGGCGTAGGCGTAGGCGTACCACCGCCACCCGTACTTGGGGTAGAGCCACCACCACCCGTGCTGGGCGTGGAACCACCACCGCCACCCGTGGACGGCGTAGAACCATCACCACCACCCGTGCCTTCCGTACCCGGAGTCACTTCCAGTTCGGTGTTGCCACCACCTTCCGTGCCCGTTTCGGGGTCAGTCGGCGTGGGCGTCCCGCCACCTTCTGTGCCCGTTTCGGGGTCAGTCGGCGTAGGCGTCCCGCCACCTTCCGTGCCCGTCTCGGGATCAACAGGCGTAGGCGTTTCACCGCCTTCCGTCGTCCCGGCATCGGGATTCACCGGCGGCACCGTTTCCCCACCCGTTTCAGGTTCGGGTTCAGGCTTGGGCGGTTCTACCTTCGTGGCCTTAATGACCCAGTGTTCTAAAGCGCTCCCTTCGGGATAAATTTGAGCTAGCTGTTCTTTAGAGAGGTGGAGGTAAGAATAAGTGGGATGTGTAAAGTCATACAATTGATCATTTTCCGAGTCATCCGTCCTCTCGAAACTCAATACCCACTTTTCACCATTGCGCTCATACTCTTTGGTGGGCAATCCCACCAATTTAATATCGTTACCCCCTTTCTTGGTGGTGACTACGCGCAACGACTGGTCGATAATTTTTTCCCAAGGGTCATAGGGGAGCTTACGAAGATCTGCCATTTCAATCGTCAGATCGGCGTTGTTCTGGCCTAAATACAAAATGTTAGACCGCTGACGCACCTCAGGATTCACGTGAAGCTTAAACGTAGCCTTACCAGTAATTTCGTCGACATAAAGGTCATGGGGACTGTCAATCTTCACATCATTTTTAGCATCGATACGATTCACGTAGACCCGACCCGCATCAAAGAAAACATTGTCAAGTTCCAAGCTAATATTGCCTTGCGGACCTCGACCCGTGAAGCGAAGGCCGTTATCCAACGAGCCATCAAACAACGCCTTATTTTCGTCAGAGCCCTTGATTTTAATCGTGGCGACCCCATTCTTGTTCGTTTCTATAGACCCATGAAAAGCTCTGAAGTTGGGCTCATCACTGACGCTGGTGAAAACGAATTTCCCCGCTGGCGCCCCTTGCCCCACAGCCCGCCAATCACTAACTTTGAGTTGTCCTCTGAATCGATTAGGTCCTTCATCTGCGATGGATACGATTGCCCCTTCTTTAATCAGGACTTCACCTAAAAGATCAGTGCGGGCTCCTCTAAAAATTAAAGACCCCGATTGCCAGTCAATAGCGGTGCCCAGAGAGATGCCCTCCTGTCCCCAAGGTACAAATTCCTTCGACATCACAGCCGTTCTGACCGAGTTTCTTTGCGTCGTTTCACTCCCAATATAGACGGGCTTGGTGCTCCCCCCTTCGATGGCAATTCTAGGCGTGAATATGACGTTTTCGCGGCCTAACAATTCGACATGTGCGTCGTCTCGCACGAAAAGCCCCCCAGAGTGAACTTCTCTAACGTCAACGGACAACTTTAACGTGGAGTCTGCCGAAGTGATCAATTCGCCCTGATCGACAACGCGCATGGCATACTGACGCCCGCCATGATCCATCCTGACTGAAATGTCTTTCTCATTGAGTTTTAATGTCCCCGTCTTTTCAACGAAGATGGCATAACTGTCGTAGCCTCCTCCGGTGTGAACAGACAACGAATCCCCCGTTACCGTCACATCCGCATCTTTGACGTGAAAACCATACTTTTTATTAGCGTTCTGCGATGTTTCAATGTTGAAATCTTTAACGTTAAACGTACCCGTTAAACGCGCTTCACCCACGGCACCTGTCTTACCCAGAAGTTGGATACCATGTGTGTCCATAGATCGGTCAGTGAACGCTTTTGCCTCAAAGGTTTGGGCATTCACCGTAAAGCGCTTGCCACCCGTTACCCTAAGAGCGCCAGCCTCCCTCTCCGCGATGTGTTTGGACCCAATAATTGTCGACTCAAGCTTCAGGATATCCGTTGTAATCGACACGTCACTGTCTTCCGATAAGAACGCGAACTGTTGAAAGGTCGGTTGCTCCACCTTCGCAATCACAGTGACCGTCGCATCCGTTGCCGTTGGGTCGGCCTTAGCAATCGTTAATTGACTGTTTTCCAACTTCACCGCATAGGCCGTCGCCCCAACCGCTTCCGCGATCAATTCATTGGTGGTCAAGGTCGTCTGGGCATTCTTGGCCATCAAGGCACTCGCCCCATCATACGCCCACCCACCGCGATCAGATGGATCACGAGGTGTCTCATCGATGCGTTCAGCCTTCAAGCGAATGGATTCGGCACGCCAGTCTTGGGTGCCCCCGTCCAGACTCACCGCCCAGGCGCGAAGCCGAGAACGTGCCCCTTCCCCCTCATAAGTGCCGACGGCGGACACATCAATCTTTTTTGCCACCCCATTGTTTTCAGGGGTACCCTGGATCGTAAACGTGCCACCCTTGCCTTCTACCGCCGCAATCTTCTGATTCTTTTTCGCATCGACCGTCAACGTATCGGCAACGGTTAAGTTGACATCCTTAGCCACCTTAACGGCCGTACCGTTCGTGTTCGTTACCGTCACGGAGTCATACGTGGCGGTGACAGGGCTCGTCGTCGCATCGATTTCCGTCAAGTTCGTGGTATCAGCCATCACGGCACCAGAGAACACCGCCAACGTAGCAACGACAAGCGGATTTAAGGACGAAATCGGCGGGGACTTTTTACTCTGAAGGGCTAAATACTTGGACATGGGACACTTCAATTCAATGATTCTTAACAACTATTCCAAATTGTCTGCCTGACTTTTTGGAACGCTAATAAGCAAATTTTATGTCCAACTATGTGGGCACCCATGGTTACTTAACCATTTGGGCAACGCGTTTTCCCTTAAGTGAAAAGTCTTTTTTCTTACTTTTCAGTGCGTTAGCCCGTCCCAAAGCCCCTAATTAATTTTGTAAATTGTCAGTATTGTGTGTGATTTTCACAAAAAAGCCTCCCCACTTTTGGGCATTCCGCCCGCATTTACGCCCCCGACTCCTCCCCAAATCCCACACAAAAGTCACCGTGTTGCACAAACTGGGTAGGGGGTGTTTCGTCACAAATTGGGAAGGTGGTGAACGAAAAAACGCCTAACCGTCACCCGTCGACCGTTAGGCGTAATGAAAAGCTGACTCAAAAAAGTCCTTTGGGTCCCAAAAGCTTGAAGAGCCACTTCTTTTCCACGAAGCGTTTAAGTATTGACGGCATGCGCCCGGCCAAGTCTTTACCCCAAACTGTTGCGACGGCATAGTCGGGTCCCACGGAGCAAATCGTGCCTTGGTGGTGAAAGGTAAAGGCGGGGAGGTGGTTTTGCCCCAGTAAGACTTTTTCAAGTGTGGCGGCTAGATACGCCCCTTCTTGAAGGGCTAATTGTGCCGTGGGGGGAAGAGGCGCTCCTGACGCATCACGCACCAGGCTCACGTCCCCAATGAAAAAGGCATTGGTCCAGCGAGGATGCTGAAGGTGTTCGTTAACCATCACTCGGTTTTTGACGCTCTCGGGAATACTCTTTCCAATGAGGTCACTGCCCCTTACGCCCGCGGCCCACACCGTAAGGTGTGCGGGGATGGATTCTCCCCCCTGAAGGGTAACAGTGTCGTCTGATACCGCAGAAACCACCGTCTTATTTTTGACCACCACGCCCAGGGCCTCAAGGTGAGCTTGCGCCTGAGCGCCTATCGACGCACTGAGCCCAGGCAAAAGCCGGGCATCGGCGTTGATCAACATCACCCGATGGGAAAGCCCCGCAGGCTCTATAGCCCTGGCATAGCGATTTAATGCCACTTGGCAAGACCCCGCAACTTCCACCCCGGTGAGTCCCCCGCCGCAGATAACGAGCGAGAGGCTCGTTTGCGTTTTCTGGGCTTGTTCTAGAGCCGATTGAAAGGCCTTCTCGAGTTGCAAGGCACTTTCGTAGGACGTTAATCGGAAAGCCCTGTCCACCCCAGGGATATGAAAGTCTTCGACATCAAAACCGGCGGCACAGATGAGGTAATCGTAGGGAACCGTCCCCAAAGGGGTTTCTACCCTTTGCCCCGCCAAGTCAAGGCGGGTGGCACGCGTCTCCAGAATCGAGAGACTATTGGGCAGAATGTCACGCAACGGCAAACGCACGTGAGAGGCCGACTCTCTGGTGGCTACCTTGTGGAGCATCGTCGTTTGCGTATGAAAGCGCGTCGGGGAGATGAGGGTCACGTCAGCTCTCTTAAAGGTTGCTGCCTTTAATGAGGTTAAAAAACTCATTCCCGCGTAGCCTGCGCCCACGACGACAATCTTTGGTCGTTTCATGCCCTACTCCTTAGTTTGGTGTGGGTTATTGTACGCTTTTAGGAACAAGGTTCCTGAAACGGGAAAAGCCCTCGCTCGGGGACAGAAGCGAGGGCTTGGGTATTTATTTCTTGGTCTTTTTCTTACTTGGACTCAAGCTCTCCAAGAAGCGACGACCAATGTTGATCGCGGCATTTACGTCAGCGTGCTGCTCAACGTTACAGTGCGAACAACTCGTGAAAGGACAGAAATAGCGACTCTGCGTCGTATCCTTCGTCATGAGGCTCTTCGGTGGGCGACGTAACGACTGACGCACGGCACGACGAAATTCCCCTAGATCCTTAAACGTTCGGTTAGCTAAGGGCATCCAATCAGGACGCTCATTGCGACGCTTCGCACGACGCCACAACGGATCCACCTTCGTCTTGTTCAAGAACTTCGAACGCGGTTTCTGTAAGGCAATCGTGTGACCTTCCAGCGTCGTTTCACCCTTTTCGTCAAGCGTAATGGCGCCTTTAAACTTGGCGGCTTCCAGCCGCTTAATCAAAGCCATCACGTTATTGCCACAGTGAGAACAAATTTGACTCGTCCCACCTGCTCTCACGGAGGCACCCGGATAAACCGCTAAAGGTTTAACCGTGGTTTTGAGTTGCCCCTCTTCTCTAAAGGCCGTCTTACGATCAAGTCCGAGAATTTCCCATCGATTCGCTCCAGCCCACCACGATTGACGCTCAGCGTTTTGCATGTCGACTTGGCTAAACAAGAAAAGAGAATTCACTTTCTTGTAAACCAACTCAAGCTGCTTACTGCCACTCGCCAAATTCTTCACTTCGTATTCGAGAACGGGGATCGCTTGGTAACGACTCATCAACCCCGCAATGGCCCCACAAACGTCACCGGCTACATTTTCACGCAACACGAACAGGGTGGAATCAAAACGTTGATTGAATTTCTGAGCGGACTGCTTGCCCTTACGGAAACTACGAACTCCCTTGATCAAACGTCGGATCGAGGGAATGCGAATCGTCCCCGTCGTCAACGGCGTGGCCATCGGGTTCCCTGCCTCATCTAAATCAAAGACAGCGTACGCCAAACCCGCTTCACCTTGGTCAATCCCAATCACACGCTTAAACGGTGTCGGCGCACTCTTGATTTGCTTGACATTCTTGGTAATCGGGATCGCTAACTCAACGCGCAAGTCCGTTGGCGTCACTGTCGAGTGATCCTGCGTGAATTTCTGATTGACCAGAAGTGTCATGTCACCCAGTTTGGCCGCACTATCCACAAAGGTATCGTTGAGTCGTTCCTTAAAGGTCGATGGACCCACCAATCGTGCACAGGTGCGCAAGTCCACGCGTTTGGGCGTCATTACTCCCTTGACAACGTTGAGCACGAGGTTCGATTCAAAAGAGCACGCCTCCTCCTCGGCTAACGACAACTTATCCTTTTCAACGGGGAGCTCAAACATCCAGTCATGCGGCAACTGACGCAACAAGGTCTTTCGCACGTCGTCCGGGATCAACTTCCATGCCTTAACCAACTTCACAAACGTCGCTTCAACGTCCACCCCGCCCTCGGGATGATCCACTAACAGTTCGTTGTCAAAAATGGTTTGCCACGTCTTCGAATGCGCGTAGCGTTCTTTGGGCAAGAACCAACCTTTCTCTACCGCTTTCGGCACATAGAGAAGTTCACAATTCTTTTTCCACGAGAATTTCGTACGCAAGAAGAACTGTTCACGGCGCAGCATAATGAGCGCACCACTCAAGAGGGACGCATAGACATTAAAGGCCTTAGCAACGATGGAACTCTCGACAGCGTCCTTTTCAAGCTGCAATTTAAGTCCATCATGGAGCGCATCACCCAAGTCCTCGGGCTCCAGCTCTAACTGAGCGACGTCATGAGGCACCAACCCTTCGATCGCCGAAATGCGAAGCCCCAACAACAATCCTTTTAAGCGTTGAAGGGTTTCTACTTCATCCGAGTACTGCGATGAAGTCAAGGAATAGGTTTCAGCAAACGTTTCTAGGGCCTCAATAAGCGCCTCGGCTTGATCCACCACGCTCTTACCCAGTTCGTAGCCTTGATGGCGGTTCGAACTAAAGGGCGAAACATAAATGGAACCCTGACTGTTGCGGAAGTACTTATTAAAGTCCTTCGTATTTGCAAAGATTTGCTTGGCTTCAAACCAGGTCTTGAGCGATTCGGCACAAGCATCGTGGCGATCGCGCACAACACGTGCCACACGTTGGAGCACCCAACGAATCGCTAACTCGCGCCCCGTTTGATGGCAACTGGGACGTTGACGAGCACGTTCTTCTTGTTGCTTTGTAAAGGTGGTCATTACATCCAACGACACGCCGGCTTGGGTTGCCCAGGCTTGAAGCTTTTCAAAATGCGCCTGACGAGCTGCTAAGACCACTTCATAGAGCGTGGCATTTTTCTCGAGTTCTTCTTGAACCGGAGGAACGCCCCCAGACATACCATTGAGTTTCGGCAAACGCTTAAAGTTGGTCCAGCCCGCTTGCTTCAGTTCTTTTTCAAAGTGCGCACCTTTCCAGGGCGAGAACTGATCTTCTTGGGTTTGATCAATGGCGTTCGACAGTTGCTCCGTAATGGCAGCCATGCGATTGAGCACCATCGAGAAGGTTTCAACTTGCGTCAAGTCTTTTTGAATCGTTAAGGCACTTTGCCCCAGTAAATGATCAAGCGCTTGCTGACTCGCTTCACGTAAAGCTGTGTAGCGTTGCACCAGGTCTTCCATTTCTTCACGACGACAGTCGGTGGACAGCAAAAAGTCTTTACCGTCATGCATCAGGGCTGGAACGTCAATGTCAGCCTTAGCGTTTTTCACCATGTCGCGAAGTTCTTGCAAACGCTTCACATAGTTCGTCACCCAACTATCCGTTCGTTGTGCAAAGGAAGTGCGGAATAAGTGATAGGCGAACGCATTTTTCTCTTTGTAGAAGTGCGTTTGATGTGGCACCGCGAGAGCAGCTTCAACGATTTGTTCAATTCGATGCTTCTGCGATTCGGGCACGCTGTAATACTCACACAGCGTCAACACATCCGTCGTTTGAAAAAGAGGCAACCCTTTATTGAAAAGCCACGAGAGGGCATCGCCTTGCGAGGTCGTTAAATGATCATTCACGACATCTAACCCCTCGGCATACCCTAAAACTTTGGCGACAACCGCATACTGCTCGACGCCTTCAACGTCCTTCATCGCAATGAAAGGCAAGTTCTTGTCAAAGACGATCGTCGAATTCTTAGGCAACTGACTCCCGGACTGGGTCGCTTTAACCATCGTCGCCAACGAGGGAAACTCACCGTACTTGGCCAATGCGCGATCAACCGCCGTGGCGGCTTCAAGCTCACGCTTAGCCACATCGTTCCAGTCAGTAAAGCCATCGTTAAGTAGTTCGGTGGCCATCGCCTGAATCAAACCGTTCACATTGTCTTCCGAGGCACCCTTCGGAAGCTTCGGACAAATCTTCTTTCGGTATTCAAAAAGAATGCGTTCTTCCGTAAAGGGGACGGGCGGCTCACCTTTAGGGCTTCGTGGCGTAGTCTTCATCGCCTTTAGCAAGCTGGCAATCGTGAAACTCGGAATCGCCTCACCCGCCAACTCCGTCATTGCCTTAGCGAAAGCCTCTTCGTCAAAACACTCGCGATTAGCAAAGAGCAACGTCTTGGTTGCATCCGGGAAAAGACGGAAGCCGGCCAAATGCACCGCAAACAAGAAATACGTCAACGAGCCTTTTTGACACCCCTCGATGACGTCGTAGAGTTTGGCATTCTCGTCAAAATTCAAGAAGCGATTAACCCGTTGACGGTCCGTAAATTCCAATGTGAACTTACTGGTCAACACACTCGACTTCAATGAACCCGACGACAAGCTCGCCAGCTTTTGACGGAATCGACGTAACGTTTGCCCTGAGGGTAAATCGCGCAAAGCTAAAGTATTTCTCATGGTGGTCACTTTTTTGTTAGACTATATATAACAACCCCGCTGAACATTTGGACCGTCTGCTTGCAGACCTCCTTTCCTCAGTTCGGCGGGCGCCGTTGGGAGGGCCGGTGCTCATCAAGTCGCCCTCCCATTTTCATTTCTGCCAAACCTCGCCAGGCAACCTAAAGCCTACCTTCGGCGGGCGTCCTCCCTTCTTCTCCCCTTCGGTGGGAATCACAAACCTCACCGTTTCATCCAATAAATACGCACGTAACGCCAGCACTATGCCGTGGAGCAAATTCTTTCGACGTACGTACTGCCGCGTCTGCGGAACATAGACAACCTCATCCAAAAGGTCTTTTAACTCCACTTTGGATCGCGCTATGAGCTCCTTTTCCTCGAAATCTCTTGAACCAAACGACTGATAGGCCATCGCTACACTTTTTTCCAAGAGATAACGATAAGGTTCCATCAAGTCGTAGACCAATGACGGGTAGGACGTGGGCGTATGCATGAAGCCGTGGCAAGGCGACAATTTATGCATCAGAACCCATCGCAAAATCACACCGGACAAAAACACCGATTGTGAATCGAGCGCAGCTTTAAACATCCCCTCTTTGCGACGAGCCCCTTCTACGCCAAGTTCGTTAAACCAGCGTTCCCAAAACTTTTTTGTTTGCACCGCTTCAATACTTCGGATCGCCTCGAGGCTTTTCGCCTTAGCAAGACGATCCAAGTAAACAACGGGAACATCAAAGACGGGAGAGAAATTCTGTAAGCGTTTTCGAATCAGCGTTTTCGCGATGTATACGCGCTTTTGCTGGTGAGAACGAATACGGATCTGTTGACTGAGCACATCCTCGTCATCAGTACCTGGCTCAGGATAAAACAAGTAGGGGCGAACCATATTGCGCCGGTGAACCATCAATGGGATTTTATGCTGTGCTAACGCATCAAGAAACTCCACTGATAAAACGCCCGAGACGCCATACAACATGACAAAGTCGACGTGCGACAGGTCAAGCTCTAGATTACCCCCCTTATAACTAATTTTCCACTTCTTTGATCGTGGGACCTTTTCAGCGCCGGAAAAGTAAGGCAACCACAAACTTGCCTTAGCACCACGTGCATTACTCTTCCAGGTCCAGATGAAATCCGAATGTTGATCAAAACTCAACGGGGTAGCATCGCTTTTCGACTCATCCATACGCATGCTCAAATGAAAAACCTCAGCAGATACGACTTAATTTATCAAAAAGCCACTCAAACTGGATATAGATAAAACCCCTTGAAAAACAGAATGTTAGGCTTTAAACTTTCAGACTTGATGAGGCTGTAGAGGTTCGTCCAGCTTCCGTTCTTCAGACTTGATGAGGCTGTAGAGGACCCAGCTCTTTTGGATATTCAGACTTGATGAGGCTGTAGAGGACCGCTTCGAGACTCTGATTCAGACTTGATGAGGCTGTAGAGGACTGCGCCGAGACTATCGTTCAGACTTGATGAGGCTGTAGAGGTCACGACAGCAGAGAACGTTCAGACTTGATGAGGCTGTAGAGGTTGAACAAGAAACCCTCATTCAGACTTGATGAGGCTGTAGAGGTAAAGATAGCTGTCCGGTTTCAGACTTGATGAGGCTGTAGAGGGACTATAAAAAAGTCGAGTTCAGACTTGATGAGGCTGTAGAGGTTGAGAGCGTCAAGGATGTTCAGACTTGATGAGGCTGTAGAGGTCACCCGGTGCGGTGCCTTTCAGACTTGATGAGGCTGTAGAGGAGCCTCTAATTCCTTTAGTTCAGACTTGATGAGGCTGTAGAGGAAGCGTCCGAACCTTATTTCCAGACTTGATGAGGCTGTAGAGGCGCAATGAAATCACAGACTCCAGACTTGATGAGGCTGTAGAGGCACGGCGTTATAAGTCGCCTCCAGACTTGATGAGGCTGTAGAGGAACACCATTCAAGCCCCCTCCAGACTTGATGAGGCTGTAGAGGATTGCACATCTCCCCAACTCCAGACTTGATGAGGCTGTAGAGGACTACCTAAAGGAATCAATCCAGACTTGATGAGGCTGTAGAGGTTGTAAAGTACTACAAACTCCAGACTTGATGAGGCTGTAGAGGAACGTGGACCCAAATGCGTCCAGACTTGATGAGGCTGTAGAGGAAATTCTAAGTTATGAGGTCCAGACTTGATGAGGCTGTAGAGGCATTGCTCATTTGTTCCTTCCAGACTTGATGAGGCTGTAGAGGTTTGCCCCCCGTTGATCGTCCAGACTTGATGAGGCTGTAGAGGAACGAAACCATTGCTCATGCCAGACTTGATGAGGCTGTAGAGGTTGTTAGTTGGGAAACCCGCCAGACTTGATGAGGCTGTAGAGGTAAGAGTTCTGGGGTTACGCCAGACTTGATGAGGCTGTAGAGGATACTCTTCACGATCCATGCCAGACTTGATGAGGCTGTAGAGGTCTCAAGTCCTTAACTAAGCCAGACTTGATGAGGCTGTAGAGGGTAAGCGGTGCCGTCTGCTTCAGACTTGATGAGGCTGTAGAGGGACAAAATCACGCGCTCTTTCAGACTTGATGAGGCTGTAGAGGGACGGAGTCGCCTACCTTTTCAGACTTGATGAGGCTGTAGAGGATGGACGCGACCAACACGGCCAGACTTGATGAGGCTATAGAGGTCCTACCTGAAGAGCCAACTCGGACTTGATGAGGCTGTAGAGGATGAACAGCCACACCTGACTCGGACTTAATGAGGCTGTAGAGGACAAAAGCACGCCCGCGCCTCGGACTTGATGAGGCTGTAGAGGACCCTGGCGGGCGATTGCTCCAGACTTGATGAGGCTGTTAAGGAACGTAGCGAGTACCACCCATAGACTTGATGAGGCTGTTGAGGGCCAACGCGCCCACGTCACTCGGACTTGATGAGGCTGTAGAGGTTGGCGGTTTGTCAGCTCGCCAGACTTGATGAGGCTATTGAGGAGACTCGATAGGGTTGATCCCAACACAAAGCCCTCGCTTCGTTTCCTAGCGAGGGCTTTGCTTTCTGGCGTTCATGACGAACACATTCTTTTAGTTTTGTTTAGCTTTATTGGTTTTGTTTGACCATACTTGTTTTTCTTTGGTCTAGCCTTGTCCCAAGGATGGTGTTCAATCCCCTACCGGTCCCTTGGGGGCTTCACGCTTCGGGGTAAAGCCCACTAACCAGCACATGGCCCCCAAGAAACCGACGATGGCCCCATTCTTTTCGTCTAAGGTGCCGCCCATGCTATAGGCCATGGCTACCCCTAAGGCAAAAGCAACGACAAAGACCAATAAGGTCGAGCCCACAACTTTCCCCTTCGGCGGGCATTGCCCGGAGAAGAAACGTTTACGAAGGAAAAAGCCCGCGCCCCAAAAGAGAGCGCCAATGACTGTCACAGTTAAAAGGTAGAGGTCATTATTCATGGTGTGGTCTCGTTTTTTTAGCAAACTAACGCGACAAGCGCTTCGTCTGCCTTGGTCCATTCTTTTGATACGAAAAGTTTACACCTCAAGGAAAACGAAGGAACAGTATCCGCCTTGTTGGGGCCGAACCCTTTTGACTTCGCTAAAAGCCTGATACACAAAGAATTTAAAGCGGTAGCCTTCTTGGGGTCTGAGACGCATTGGGTGAAATGAGACGATCGTCCTCGGGTTTCTCCTCAGATTCCTATCCCCTATTTAAGGTATTTCACTTATCAGGCTTGCATTTTTTATTTCAACCCTGTAACATTCTTCTCCTACACTTCTTGTGCGGCTGTAGCTCAGTTGGATAGAGTATCTGGCTACGAACCAGAGGGTCGTGGGT
>JAHHRF010000051.1 GCA_020025955.1 Sutterella sp. | reverse complement strand
GTCACCCCAAAGGTGAGCCCCATCAATTGGGTTTCAATGGCCGCCTCACCAAAGAGCACCACGTTTTCAAAGCCCGTTGCGCGGTTGGTTTTCTCGGGCATGACCGAGAGGCTTACGCTCTGGACACCAAGCGTAGGCGCCACTCGGGCGAGCTCGTCTTTAATCGTTTGCGTGCGCGTTGGGTCGTTACTTGTGATGACAATCGAGACCAAGCGCTGCGGTGCTGCTTCCCCTAAGGCCCCGTCGCGCAGCAGTAACGAATGCGCAAAGGTTTCGGGCGAGACGCTTAAGTTTTCGCTCAACGTGACCATGACGCCCTCGAGCGTCTGGGCGACCTCACGCATCCAATCGGGCGTTTGCGTACAGGCTTGGCTCGCTTTCACCACCGTGTGCGAGCCCGCACCAAAGAGCCCAAAGTGAAAGTGTCCCTCGTCCGTTAAGCCACCCCACAGGACGGCTTTATTGCGAAAGCCAGCGTCAACTGTGGCGCCGATTACGGTTTCTAATGGGGGGGCGTTAACTTCTGCTTCCGTCAACGCGTCCGTTAAGAGCGCCACCTTTTGGCGAAGCTGTTCTTCGTACGTTAAGAGCCCCAAGGCACAGCCCCCACAAGGGCGCGTGCCAGAGAGCGCCTCGCAAGGCGTCGACGTACGCAAGGGCGAAGGGGTTACGAGCGAGACCGACTCGACAATGACGTTTTTCTGCCCCGCATGAAGGATTCGACCCTCCACCACGTCGCCCGTCACGGCACCCAAAAGTTTCCCTGCGCGGCCCTCAACCGTTACCAGGGCTTCGCCCTTGGCGGTCATGGGACCGGCCGTCAGAATGGGATTCGTCATCTTAGAGGGCACTCTTTAAGTAAAGGGCTAAGAGCGCCGTGATTAACGCGCTTAAGCGAAGCGGCAATACACGCCACTTAAAGAGCAACAACCCCGCCTTCACGGACTCCGTCTGCGCCTTTAAGCTCATGGCCGCACGGCGGTAGAGCCACGCGATTAACACGAAGAGCACCGTAAAGAAGATGGAAAGGTTCATGACCACGCGTTGTGCCGCCGCCCAATCCAAGGTCCAGTGGCCGTTCTCAAAAAGCCCCAAGGCTACGCAAAGCGCCACGCCCACGGTGTAGCAGAGCATGAAAAAGACCGGGTGCGCACGCCATTCCGTTAAAAAGGCGTTGTCCACACGGGCGAGTAATTGTTTTTCGTCAGCAGTAAGGAGCATGAATGCACTCAGAGGGGAAAAAAGAAAGTGGGGGTCATTATAGAGCACCCAAAGGAAAGCCCCTTGCTCAAAGGCTGAGCAAAGGGCTAGGGTGAAACGAGTTTTGGGAAACGGGGGTTCGAGAGCCCCCTTTTCCCAACTGAATCACGAGGCAGAACTTAGAGGTTCCCCAAAGCTACCACCAACACGAAGGCGGGGCTCACCACACCGATCATGAAGCGGATGAGCTTTAACGTGCCTTCCGACATCGGACGCGAACGCGTCAACTCGGTCTTGGTGGCATTCCAAGCGACCCAGCTCGCGGCAATGGCGATCCCGAACGTGGACAAGGGCATCCCGATGTTACTCGTGAAGTAGTCCAAGCAGTCGAAGATGTTCTTGCCGAAGAACGTCACATCGCTCCAAGCGCCGAAACTCAAGGTGCTGGCTAAACCCACCACCAAGCAGCCCGCGACCGTGACGCTAATGGCACGGGTACGCGACCAATTCAAGGAACGCGTTAAGAGCGCACAGCAGGCTTCCAACATAGAGACCGAGCTCGTTAAGGCCGCTACCACTAAGCACAAGTAAAAGAGCACGGCAAAGATCGTCCCCAAGGGCATCTTCGCGAAGATGGCCGGCATCGTCACAAAGGTTAAGCCCGGCCCCGCATTCGGGTCCACGCCAAAGGCGAAGACGCTGGGCATGATCATCAAGCCCCCTAAGAGGGAGGAGAGGATCCCTAAAGCCACAATCCAGAAGACGGAATTAGGGAGGTCAGCCTTCGGGTCTAAGTAAGAGCCGTAGGTAATCATGGTGCCCGCACCAAGAGAGAGCGAGAAGAACGTGAAGCCCATGGCGTTGAAAAGGGAGGAGGCGTTAAAGGCTTCCCAATTCGGCATGAACAAGAATTCCACGCCCTTGAGGCCGCCCGGCAACGTTAACCCACGCACGATCAAGATGAGCATGAGAATAAAGAGCAACGGCATCAACACCTTGGCAATGCGTTCAATCCCGCTTTGCACCCCACGAAGGACCACCACGGCGGTCAAGCCCAAGAAGATTACAAGGAAGAGGAAGGTGCTCTGACCGTTACTCACAAAGGCGCCGAAGTGCTGCCCCAATTGGCTCGCGTCCGACACAATCCCTTGCCCCATCAAGGCGTCTAAGAGGTACTTCACGCACCAGCCGCCCACGACCGAGTAGAAGGAGAGAATCAAGAACACCGTAAAGACCCCGAGGGCACCAAAGAAGCCCCAGCCGTTACCCACGACCTTGTTTAAGCTCGTCATGGGACCGGCACGCCCCGCGCGGCCCATCGCAAATTCCGCGATCAAAAGCGAAATCCCGACCGTCACGGAAAAGAGGATGTAGGGGAGCATAAAGACGGAACCGCCATTGGTGCCCGCCATATAGGGGAATTTCCAAATAGCGCCGAGCCCGACGGCCGAACCGACGGTAGCGAGAATGAAGCCCAGACGTGAGCCCCAGCCAGATTGGGTTGAAGTGCTCATAGGAGATCCTCAAGGTTTAAGTGTTAGTGAGAGAGTAAAGTTGTGGCTCAACGGGTTAAAAGACCCCTAAGCCTTTGAGCATCACCACGATGATCAAGAAGGGGGCAACACCCCCCGCGATCACACGGAAGCCCTTAAGGAGCCATTCGGGTTGTTCGACCACGAGGTTAAGTTGGGTACGTGCCATCGGCCACGCTAACCACCCCACCACGATCGCTAACCCAAAGACGCCAATCGGCATCCCGATGTTGCTCGTGAAGTAATCCAATAACGAGAAGAAGTCGAGCCCAAAGAACGTCACGTCGTGCCACGGACCAAAGGAGAGGGCACAAATAACGCCCAGGATCGCCAACGACGTCCCGCACAAAAGCACCGAGAATGGACGCGACCACTTAAATTGATCGCACAAACTCTGGACACTCATTTCAAAGATCGAAATCGAACTCGTTAACGCCGCCACAAAGAGGCACACGTAGAAGATCACGGCAAAGACGTGCCCAAAGGGTAATTGGGCAAAGACCGCGGGCATCGTCGCAAAGGTGAGCCCTGGTCCCCCGTCGGGACTGAGCCCGAAGGCGAACACTGCCGGCATGATCATCAAGCCCCCCAGGATGGAGGCCATGATGGCCAAGAAGACGATCCACGTCGTACTCGTGACGACATTGACTTTTTTCGAGAGATAACTCCCGTAGTTCATTTGTGAGCCGGAGCCCACGGAGAGGGAGAAAAACGCAAAGCCCATGGCATTGAGTAAGCTCTCCCCGTTAAACGCTGACCAGTCCGGTTTGAAAAGGAATTTCACCCCTTCCATGGCACCAGGCAACGTCAACCCTCGCACAATCAAGATGATCATCATGATGAAAAGCAAGGGCATTAAAAATTTCGCCACCCATTCGATGCCTTTTTCCACCCCAAGAAGAACCACCACGGCGGTCACCGCCAAGAAGGTGAGGTGAGCGAGCACAGGTAAGGTCCCGGAGGAAGCAAAGGCGTCAAAGGCGCCTCGCATCTGGGCGGGGTCATTAATGATCCCGTGCCCTAAAAAGGCTTGAATCATGTAGTAGACGGTCCAGCCGCCCACCACGGAATAAAACGCTAAAACCAAGTAACCCGTCAGCACCGACAAGATGCCGATCCAGCCGACTTTATTTCCACCCCATTGCTGGAAGGCTTTCGCCGCCCCCGCACGCGTGGCACGCCCCATACACATTTCCCCAATCAAGAGCGTGAGCCCAATCGTGAGGGTAAAGAAGATATAGGGGAGTAAAAATACCGAGCCCCCATTGGTGCCTGCCATATAGGGGAATTTCCAAATCGCCCCCAATCCAACGGCGCTCCCAGCGCTCGCGAGAATGAAACCGATACGAGAGCCCCATTGGCTACGCGTATCCGTTGAGGACGTTGTGGAGGTTGAAGACATGTCGAATTACCTGGTTAATGGGGGTGGGGGAAGCATCTCCCCCACCTAAAGGGATTTACATGAGGCCCGTGATCAACACCGTCATCACAAGGATGGGCGAGAGCACTAACATCGAAATACGCAACAGGCGAAGGAGCCCGGGAGAGGCATCAGCACGACCCCCTAAGATGGTGTCCTTCACGCTATCCCAACAACGATAACCCGCCAGGTAAAGAATTACCAAACCGCCCAAGGGCAAGGACAAGTTACTCGTCAAGAAGTCGAAGATGTCAAAGAAGGTCTTCCCGTTAAAGAAGGTCACGTCCGAGAGAATCCCGAAGGATAAACAGGGAAGCGTACCGACTACGGCTAAGCCCATCGTCGTTAACACCGCCGCCTTAGGACGCGGCATGTTGTGCTCGTCGATCAAGAAGGCAATCACCATTTCGATCATCGACACCGAGCTCGTCACCGCGGCCACCATGATGCAAAGGTAGAACAGGATAGCAAAGCCTTGGCCAAAGGGTAATTGCGCAAAGACGGCGGGCATGGTCATAAAGGTGAGCCCAGGCCCCCCGTTGGGTTCAAGACCGAAGGCAAAGACCGCGGGCATGATCATCAAACCCCCAAGGATGGAGGAGAGCGACGTCAAGGTCGTGATCTGTAAGCAGCCCTTCACCAAATTCGTGTCTTCACTTAAATAAGACCCATAGGTGAGCATGCAGCCGCACCCTAACGCCAACGAGAAGAACGTAAAGCCCATGGCCTGCAAGAGCGACGTCCAGTTGAGCTTATCCACGTCAAAGCTAAAGAGGTAGCTCACGCCTTCCATGGCGCCCGGCAACGTTAACCCGCGACCGATCAAGATGAGCATGAGCACAAAGAGCAACGGCATCAAGATTTTCGAGACGCGTTCAATCCCCTTCGTCACATCAAAGGCCACGATCAAGCAGTTGATCATCAAAAAGAGCCATTGATACCCCAAGGCCATCACGGGGTTGCTGGTGAGCTCGGCAAAGTGCGCGCCCAATTCTTCCTTGCTCGTAATGAGGGTGACCCCCGTTAACGCATCCGAGAAGTAGGCCAAGGTCCAGCCGCCGATCGCGGAGTAGAAACTCAGCACTAAAAAGCCCGTTAACACCCCGATGTAGCCCCACGGGACCCAACGGATGCCAGCGAGACGACGGTACGCCGTCACAATCCCGCCCTTGCCCGCACGACCCAAGGCCATTTCACAGACCAAGAGGGTGAGACCCACGGTAAAACTCAACAGTAAATAAGGGAACAAGAAGGCCGAACCGCCATTGCTCCCGGCCATATACGGAAACTTCCAAATGGCCCCTAGCCCGACAGCAGCGCCGGCGCTCGCCAGCACAAACCCTACACGGGTTGTCCAGGTTTTGCGAAGGGGTGTAGACATGTGTCACTCTCCTTTGGGTTAGAGAAACGTTTTGAGGGTTTTGTCATTAGGACCAACGCCCCGACTTTTCAGGGTTGGGACTGAAGCGCAGCGGGCGAAGTTCCCTTCTTTTTGGTCAGGCTCATCACCTTAACCCTGGCGTTTTAAAAAAACACCAACGCCTGTGAAACGGAAATCGTTACACAGGCGTGGGAATTTTTCCTTTTTTCTTCAGGGGGAGGGAAAGCCCGGGGGGAAAGAGTGTTTCCCCCTCGCTTTTCCCTTCTCTGGGATTAACCCATAATCCCCTGGAGCAAGGCGACAGCCACGAGCACCGGCGCCAACACCGCGATCATGATACGGATCAAGGTGAGTAACGCAGGGCTATACGATTTCACACTGGTTAATTGTTCGCGGATCTTCGGCCAAGCTAACCAGCCTGCCAACACCGCAATCGACATACCGCCTAAGGGCATGAGGAAGTTCGTGCAGATGAAGTCTAACAAGTCGAAGAACGTCATCCCAAAGATCGTAAAGCCAGACCACGGACCAAAGCTCAAGGCGGAGACGGCACCCAAGAGGAAGAGCGTCACCCAGTTTAAGAGCACGGCCGTACGGCGGGAGAGATGCCATTCGTTCTGCAAGAACGCCGTCACCACTTCGAGGAGCGACACCGCAGAGGTCAACGCAGCCACGAGCAAGCAGATGTAAAAGAGCAAGGCAAAGAACGCACCGAAGGGAACCTTCGAGAAGACCAAGGGCACGGTCACGAAGACGAGACCCGGACCGCCATTGGGTTCAAGACCGAAGGCAAATACGGCCGGCATGATCATGAGACCCGCCAAGAGGGCAGCCTGAATCGCTAAGGCAGCCACCCAAACGGAGGCGTTCGGGATGTTGGTCTTGTCAGAGAGGTAGCTCCCATAGGTCACGAGAATCCCTGCGCCCAACGAGAGCGAGAAGAACGTAAAGCCCATGGCGTTCAAAATGGCCTTGGAGTTGATGCTGTCCAAGTCAAAGTGGAACAAGTACTTCACCCCTTCCCAGGCGTTATCAAGCGTCAAGGAACGAACGATAATGGCGACCATCAAGACGAACAAGGTCGGCATCAAGTACTTCGACACACGTTCAATACCACTTTCCACACCTAAGACCACGGTGCCGCACGTCAGGCTCAAGAACGCCAAGTGCCAAGCCACGTTTTCCGTGCCATTGGTCACCAAGGCGCCAAAGTTAGCCTTCAAGACTTCCGGATCGCTCGTTGCCACGGACCCACGGATGGCATCCCAAAGGTAGGAGACGCACCAGCCGCCCACGACCGAGTAGTAGGAAAGAATGATGTAAGCCGTCAAGACAGCCAACGCACCCAAGAGACCAAACCAGGGACCCCCTACGCGACGCATTGCCGATACGACCGACCCACGACCGCGACGACCAATCGAGACTTCTGCCATAACCAAGCAAAGGCCAATCGTGAACGTGAAAAGGATGTAAGGAATGATGAACGCGCCGCCGCCGTTAGCGCCGGCCCAGAAGGGAAATTTCCAGATGGCTCCGAGCCCGATCGCGGATCCCGCCGAAGCTAAGATGAATCCGAGTCGAGAGCTCCACTGTGCATTGTTTGTCATAGTGTGTTGTCGCTTTATTTATAGTTATCTTCGTTTTGGCATAAGGGAAAACTCATTTTGTCCCGCTCAAAACACAAATTCGTGGGTGTCATCGGTGTCCTCAAGGCCCGCGACCCAGTCCCACGCTTCGGATTGTAACGGCTCTCATCAAGGAAAACCGTGTCCGCTCTAGGCAATACCCAATTTATTGCGCAAGCACTAATCGGGTAGGGTTAACCTCTTAGGCGGTCCTTATTACTTTGTTTCCGAAACGGGACTAGAGGGGCGCAAAACTCGTGGTTCGCTTTGCTAAGCGATAGCGAATTCTTTAGAATGAAGGCTCTTTAAATTCATTCTCAAGAGTCCTTCTGTGAATACTCGTCTTTATCCCCATCCGTTCTTTGCGCGTGAAGGCCGTCCCTTTATTTATGGCGGCTTGGTTTTAACCGCGTTTTTCTCCTGGGTTGATTGGTCCCTCTTGGCTTGCCTCTCTGGGATTGTCACGGTGTTTTGCTTACAGTTCTTCCGTGATCCTGCCCGTGAGCAGCCGGAAGATCCCCGTGCCGTTGTGAGTCCCGTGGACGGTCGTGTCTGCAAGATTCAAGACGCTCTTGATCCCTTGACGGGGGAAGAAGTGAAGATGATCTCCATCTTCATGAATGTCTTCAATGTGCATTCCCAGAAGTCGCCTGTGGCCGGTCGCGTGGAAGAAATCCGCTACACGCCGGGGCTCTTTGTGAACGCTGACTTGGATAAGGCCAGTACCGACAATGAACGTAACGCCGTTCGTGTGACGACGCCTGAAGGCGTCTCCGTCACCTTCGTTCAGGTGGCCGGTCTCATTGCCCGTCGCATTCTCTGCTACGCCAAGAAGGATCAAGAATTAGCCCGCGGTGAGCGCTATGGCTTTATTCGTTTCGGTTCCCGTGTAGACGTCTACTTACCGAAGGACGTTGAAGTGACCGTGACGATCGGTGAAAAGGTAACGGGTGTTGCCTCCACCATTGCCCGCCTCTAAGCCTCAACCGCTCGGCCTCAAAGCCTCCTTTCATGATTGAAAGGGGGCTTTTTTGTGCCCCTGACACGGTCCTCGAGCTCGGGGCTTAACCTTGCCAGTACCCTTCGTTCCCGCCGCCTTTTCTCGTTACGTCGCCCCGTTTTTTCTTTTTTGTGTACAAGAAACGAAATAGCGCCTCCCCGAGGACTTGAGCGACTTTCTTGACCTACACCCTTTGTCGGAACCAGAAATTTCTCGTCCTACACGAAATTTTTTTCAGATTTGTGTGCTCGCCAAGACACTTTGTCAGGCCAATGTTTGTATTTTTGCAACGAAAGCGCCCCCTCTACCCCCTAAACTCCCCCGCCTATCAGGGCCATACAAACCCATTAAAAGAAGAGGGGAAAGGAAGAACGGTTGATTCGGGTCAATAAAGACACGGCGATTTTGGTGTTTGGTCTGACGAAACCCCTTGCTTTTGGCATGGCGTTGTTCGCGGGTATTGAACGAGGTTTGACCGCGGCGGGGGTAAATGGCTTCGTCAAAAGGGGTACGTTTTTGTGGGTAGGTGATTTACGTTGTCAATGGCCGACGTTGACACAGGCTTTTGGGTTTTTACCTAGTAAAATCCCTAATGTGACAAATATGTGTTGTTCTCTGTGCGACAACTGAGGAGGAAAGTCCCCAAGAAAAAAGCCCCGACCGCGTGAACGATCGGGGCTAAAACGTGATCTGTTTTTCGTTTAGGCTTCTTCGGGGGCTTCCGCGGCCTCAGCCTGCTGCTTCGCGATGTCAGCCTGGATGGGGTTGGGGCGACCCTTCCACCAGCACCAGAACCCGTAGGCGTAGCCAGAGAGTGCGTAGAGGCAGAAGAGCACAAAGATCGCTAACGACGGGCTCGAGCTCACCACGACAAAGAGTAAGCTCGCCACGACGATAAACCAGAAGGGTAAGGTTTTCACAACGGCGTAGCTCTTCCCCGAGAAGAAGGGGGCGTTACTCACCATGGTTAACCCCGCGTACAGCGTAATGACGGCAGCGGTTACCGCCTTGTAGTCCTCTAACCAGACGGGGAAGTGGCCATCAGCCCCTAACCACACGAAGCCACAAACCAAGGCGGCCGCCGCCGGGCTGGGTAACCCCTGGAAGTAGTTTTTGCTCACCACGCCCACGTTGCAGTTAAAGCGCGCTAAACGCAGTAACGCGCAGAGGCAGTAGACAAAGGCAATCGCCCAGCCCACTTTCCCTAAATTCATGAGGCTGTACTTGTAGACGATGAGACCCGGCGCTACGCCAAAACTCACAGCGTCGGCGAGACTGTCCATTTGCACCCCAAATTCACTCTGGGTATGCGTCAAGCGGGCCACACGACCGTCCATGCCGTCAAAGAGCATGGAAAAGAAAATGGAGACGGCAGCCGTTTGGAAGTCACCGTTCATGGCGGCGATGATGCCGTAGAAGGCGGCAAAGAGGGCCGCGGCCGTAAAGGCATTCGGGAGCACGTAGATGCTCTTGGATTTCACGGTCTGGAGGCGACGTTGGCTAATCGCGCTCAGGCTTTCACGAGTGTTAGGAGAGGTCATAGTCTCGAAAGGCGTTATTGGGGGCGTCGAAAGGGGACGCGACCGGGAAAGAAACAAAAAGAATGGGGCGATCGCTTACGTACGTAAGGTCAAAACCCAATTAAAATTGCCTTCTATTATAGCGATTGGATGACTGGTCGCACTTTTTTCCGAGGAATTCCCCCCATGCCTTTTGTCATTGCCCCCCAAGCGCAAGTTGTGATCCCCGTTGAGGATGAGCGCTATAGCTTCTTTCCTGTAAACCGCGTGTTTGGGATCGGGGCGAATTACCCCTTAGCCGACGGCACCGTTCCGACCCCTTTCTTTTTTATGAAGTCGCCGGACACCATTGCGCCCGTCAACCGTAACGAGACCCTGAAAGTGCCGTATCCCGCTCACACGAAGGATTTGCGCCATGAAGTGGAAGTCGTGGTGGCCTTAGGGAAGGGCGGCAAAAACTTAAGCGAAGACGAGGCGTTGGATGCGATTTGGGGCTATGCCGTGGGGTTAGATTTGACGGCCGCGGACGCCGTTCACGCCAACGGGAATCGTGACATGATGGGGGCCAAGAATTTCGAGCGTTCCTCCCCAGTTTCTTGTATTCGCCCCCACTGGCGCTCGAGCTTGCCTGCTCCGTCAGAAATCTGGTTATATGTAAATAATAAGAAAATCCAGTCGGGCAGTACTGACAAATTGACGATGTCGATTCTTGAACAAATTATGGCCCTCTCCCAGCGCTATGAACTCCAACCTGGGGATATTCTTTTCACCGGTACCCCAGATGGGGTAAGTCCCTTGAAGACAGGCGACATCGTGGAATGTGGTGTAAACGGCGTGGGCCAATTACGTATTGAAATCAATTAAGAAATTAGGGGTTTTCAATCGTTCTAATATAAGAAAAAAATATTGAGAAATAAGCGAAAAAAAGGGTAGGCGTCTTCGACTTTATAGGCAAAAGTTGCTACAATTTTTTCCTAGGTAGTTGCTCGGGGGGCCGAGTGACTCGTACACAAAAAACACACGAAGAATATGGCTGAAGTATCTAGCATTAAGGCATCGGTAGCAGAAGAACTGATGCAGCGTCCGCAAGACTTAACGATCTTGTTGGAATGCCTTCTCGAAACCGCAGAAAGCAAAGGGGTAGCCGGGGAACTGGCTTATGAAGCATTAGAAAAGGCGGTGAGCCGTGGCGTGCGACAAAGTCGCGCTTGCAAGGCCTATGGCATTGCACGCTCCACCTTCTACTATCGCAAGACGCGTGGGCCTACGGCTCGCGAACAGCGTGACCGCGAGTTGGCGGAACGTATTACCGCGATCCAGCAAGCCAATCAGTTCACGATTGGTGTGGATCGTATGTACCTCATGCTCCGTGATGACGGTTTCGACCGTAAGCCGGGTCGCAACCAGGTCGCTCGCGTGATGCGCGAATACGGTCTTAACGCTCGCATGCGTTAATTCCCTTCAGCCTCGTGTTAGTGGTCGATCGATGTCGTGTCGGTCGACCCTTCTACGATTGTGTCCCAATGGGGCCTTACCTGATGAGTTTGCGCTGCGGTACAGAATCTCAGGTAAGTCTCTTATTGGGAAAAAGGATGGTGTGTTGGTTTAAACCGCATGCTTTTCCTCCAGTGGGTGGGCTGCTAGCAGTCACACCCCATGAAGCCCTTAGCACTACGCTTGGGGCTTTTTTTTATTTGTGCGCTCCTTGGGCTACAGAGACCGATAACAACGTTATAGAGCGCTTCTCATGCGTCCTTGAGGGATAGTCTTCCCAAGCCCCTCAAAACGCCCCGATTAAGGGCTCAGAGATCGCGCTAGAGCCGCCCCCTGGGGGTTAAACGCCATGAGGTCTGGTCAGGCGAGATAGGGCAGCGTTACTCAAGCCTTGTACTTGATTTAACACCTGAATAAAAGAAACCCTGGTTAGACCGAAGTCCAACCAGGGTTGAAGGGTGTATTTAAGAGAGACGTCTCTTAAATTGGCTTAGAACATGAAGCCGGCACCGACGTGGTAAGAGAAGTCACCACCCGACTTAACGCTCGTAGCAAGACCCGTCTTCACCGTGACCTTGTTGTCAAACGTGTAGCCAGAGCCGATAGCCACAGCCTGTTCAGAGTTGTAACCACCTAAAGCAGCCGTGAAGTAGAACTTGCCAGCGCAAGAACCGCAAGGCTGGACCAAGCCACTCAAAGCAGCCTGCATGGCTAAACCACGCTGCATGTCCTTTTCAACCACGTTGATGCGGTTGTTAACGGCACGCATGTCACCTTCGTACTTGGCGATGAGCTGATCAGCAAGGGTGGGTGCCGGGGCAGCAGCCGGAGCGGCGACCGGAGCAGAACGACGCGTACGAACCTTACCTTCCTTCTTGGGCTCTTCAGCCTTCTTGGCTTCAGGGTTCAACCACTTGTTCAGGGCTTCAATGTTGGCCTTGCGTTCATCGCTGATGGCCGTGAGGTCTTGAGAAACGCCACGAATCTTTTCTTCAGCCTTTTCGCTAGCATCATCGATCTTCTTGCTTGCCTGCTTGACGGCTTCGTCCTTGGCGTCGTTCATCAAGCCCTTGGCTTGCTTAACGACATCTTC
>JAHHRF010000050.1 GCA_020025955.1 Sutterella sp. | reverse complement strand
CCTTCACGCTTGGTGCGACGGCTCCGGTTGCTGGCGGGGAAATCGCCACTCAGCTCAGTTACGGTCAGGTCAAACACGACGCTGCGAACACTCCTAAGCTCAAAAAAACTGAATTTGCCGTCCGTTATGCCTATGAACTTTCGAAGCGCACCCAGGTCTATGTAGGCGCAGGCTTAGGTCAGGAAAAAAAGGGTGACGATAAGACGAACACCCGCAACCTCTACTTTGGCTTCGGCCATAGCTTCTAACCTTCACAAGCCTTGAGCTTCACAGGTTTAAGTTGAACAACGCCTCGTTGATGACGATCAACGGGGCGTTTTTGATTTCGCTAAAACTAATTAAGAGCCTTATCTCATATTTTTATGACAGAACTGGACGTCAACTGACTTCGTTTTCTTTCAAATATTCCTAACTAATCATCGCCTTACTCGATGAATTATGTGTGTTTCAAAAACCAGTCGAGGTGTTACTAATTAACCCTTCAATTTCATCACCTTAGCAAATGTCCAAAACCACTCACTCAGAGTCGTTTTGATTACTTATGTGGTTACGTAACAACACGATAAGGCGCAAAATAAGTCGATTATTAGATATAAACCCTTATAAAAAGCCTCTTTTATCGCTTCACTAGTACCTCTCATTGCTTTTTTATATGAGAATGAGACTCATCTAATCAGGGAAATCATTCCCTGAATCTTCAATAACTTCTAGATGAGAGAAAGATCATGAAAAAGTCCCTTCTCGTACTCGCCCTCTTCGGCGCTGCAGGTATTGCTCAAGCTGCTTCCGTGACGGTTTACGGTCGTTTTGATGCTGGTTTCAAGTACAACTACGCCAAGTCTGGCAATGAGGTTGTTAAGTCTTTTAAGATGGAAGACGGCCTCGTCGGCGGTAGCCGTATTGGTGTCAAGGGCGTTGAGCAGATCGGTGATCTCAAGGTTGGTTTCCAACTTGAAAACGGTTTTAACATTGCCACGGGTGAAATGAACACCGCTGGCAAGCTCTTCGACCGTCAGGCTCGTGCCTTTGTTGAAGGTGACTTCGGTTCCGTGCACGTTGGTCGTTTCGGCGGTGTTGGTGCTGACTCCTCCATGGACGTCGTCTTCGGTCAGTACGCCCTCGGCGGTGGTGACAACGACTTCGGCTTTGCTGGTGTGACAACCAGCAAGCAAAACGCTGCTATCGAATACAAGAGCCCGGTCTTCTCTGGTGTTCAGGTCCATGCCATGTATGCCAACTCTCAAGCTGTTGATGCTAAGAAGAAGGGCTACCTTGATCAGAAAAACGCTCACTACTACGGCTTAGCGGTTGACTACAACGACGACAACCTTGGCTTAGTTGCTGCCTACGAAGAAACGAAGAAGGCTGACAAGAAGGATAAGGGTAGCGTCTTCAACCTCGCTGGCTCCTATGACTTCGAAGTGGTTAAGGCTCATCTTGGTTACCAGTATGCCAAGTCCAATGCCGAATCCGCTACTGTTGCTGATGACGTGAACTTTGCTAGCCGCTTAGCTGCAGCCAGCCAGCCCGACGCTGAGGGCGACTTGATTGCTGTTGCCGCCAAGTCGCACACCTACACCATCGGTTTGTCGGCACCTGTTGCCGGTGGCGAAGTGCTTGCACAGTTCAGCCATGGTCAGGTCAAGCCGCTCGCTGGTGGTAAGCAGACGATCGACACCTTAGCTGCTCGCTATGCCTACGACCTCTCCAAGCGTACCCAGCTTTACATCGGTGCAGGTATCGCTCATGGCAAGGACAAGACCAATGCCACGGCAGGCACGATTAAGGTCAATGCTCGCCAGGTTTACTTCGGTCTCGGCCACAACTTCTAATCTGATTAAGCTTCAGGCTTAACTGATATAAGTTGAACAACGCCTCGTTGATGACAATCGACGGGGCGTTTTCTTATCCCTAGGGACGATTTAAGTCCCTACTACACACTCTCCGCCATATTCCCCTCTAAACGTCGCCAGCGCCATCCTGAGCCCCTCTCACGTTCCCTGAGACTCTTCCCCCTCGTCGCTAAGATCCTCGCCCTCTCCTCTCACAGCGTTTGATAGTTCCTCTTCGTTTATGTCATGAGAGACAAAATTATTCAGTGCCTTTCTATTAGACGAATATTTGATTATCAAAAGCGTTATTCACACTGGATAAATTTCATTTTTTATTAATGAATAAATAACCACATTCCTAATATTGCGTAGTTTCCATATTTACGTATCTACATGATTTGAAGCGTTTTAGAAAAAGTTTACTTTCGTGAGAAAATAGCAACTATGTCAAGGGATTAATCCGCCCAACAGTAGGGGTAAACCCTAGATATCGCGTTGACAGAATAATTTAGACGCGGTTTTCTGTCGATTTTCAATCATCACGACGATAAAAATAAGCTCAACGGATCGGGAAGATCGCTGTTCCGGAATTTACTGTTTATTCTCTAATGTGGAGATTGATTATGAAGAAGTCCCTACTTGTAATGGCTCTCTTTGGGGCCGCAGGCTTTGCTCAGGCCGCCTCGGTGACCTTGTACGGTCACGTTGACGCGGGTTTCCTTTATTCGCACGTAAAGAACAAGACCCAGAAGGCCACGAATTCCTTTACCTTTGAAGACGGTATCGTCAAGGGTTCCCGTATTGGGGTTAAGGGCGTTGAAGAAATCGGTGACTTGAAGGTTGGCTTCAAGCTCGAAAACGGTTTCTCGCTCTCCAACGGCAAGATGAGCCACCCGCACCGTCTCTTCGGTCGTGAAGCTGCCCTCTTCGTTGATGGCAACTTCGGTACCGTCACCTTAGGTCGCTTTGGTGGCTTAGGCTCCCAGATCGGTAGCCAGGATGTGATCGGTGACTTGTATGCCATCGGTGATAGTGATGGCGCGATGGAAACCGGCATGGTTAAGACGGGGCGTTACGACCGCGCTATCGCCTATAAGACGCCTGACGTGGGTGGCTTACAGTTGCACTTGATGTATGCCAACAGCAATGTTGCTCAGGAAGGCCACACTGAAAAGTTCGGCAACCTCACCAAGGGTTTTGCCCGCACCAAGGGGTACTTGGATAAGAAAAACGAACACTACTATGGCGTGGGCTTGAGCTTTAACGCGAACAAGTTCGCTGCGGGCGTTACCTTCGAACAGGAACGCGGTCCAGCAGGGATGATTTATATTAATCCTGTTGCTCCTGGCGGGACTTCGTCTAGCATTTTCCAGCCCATCGCTCGTACGAAGAACACCTTCGTTAACGCGGGGGCAAGTTACGACTTTGACGTCGTTAAGCTCTTTAGCGCTTATGAATTCGTGAAGATGGCTGACCATCCTGATTTCGCCTCCACGGATAAGGATCATGAGAAAGCCGAAAAGCTCACGAAGCTTGAAAAGAACAAGCTCCATGTCTTCTCCTTGGGTGCTAGCGCCCCCATGGGTGACGGCAAGCTCTCGGGTCAGGTGTCCTATTCCAAGTTCAAGGAAGGTCGCGACAAGCCCACCAAGTTGGCCTTCATGAGCCGTTACGAATACGACCTCTCCAAGCGTACGGGTCTCTACGTCGGTGCCGGCGTTGCTCGTTTGAAGGAAGGTCCGACGAAGACCACCGAAAGCCAGGTCTACTTTGGTATCGGTCACAGCTTCTAAGGTTTGACACTTGAAGGGTTTATCCCTTCTAGCGTTTCAACATAGTGATGCTCCTCGGGGTACGTCTAAACGTGAAAGCGTTTGGGCGTACCTTTTTCTTTCCATGCTCAACGTAACCCCAGTCACCCCCGTATAATGAGGGGCTTCAACGTTATCCCAATTCAACACCCACTTATGAAAAACGAAACGACGGTGCGTTCTGCCATTGAATCGAGCACGGTTTTAGGTAAGAGCACGGACTATGTAGACACCTATAACCCGAGTCTCCTCTATCCCATTAGCCGAAAGCTTGGTCGAGAAGATATTGGCGTCTATGACTTCGAAGGCTTTGACCTGTGGCGTCTCTACGAGATCACGTGGTTAAGCCCAACGGGATTGCCTCAATTGGCGGTGGGTACGTTAAAGGTGCCCGCTACGAGCCCCAACATTGTGGAATCCAAGTCGTTAAAACTCTATGTGGGAAGTTTCACGCAGTCGACGTTTGCTTCCATCAAAGACGTGGAAGACCAGATGACGAAAGACATCAGTGACGTGGTAGGCGCGCAAGTGGAAGTGACGCTCTCTGACGTGGATACGCCTGCTGACGACATGCTCATCCTTCGTCCCGATACCGTGCCCGTTGAAAAGAAATACAGTGACACAGTGTGCACGGACTACGACGTTAACGCTCATCTTTTAGATGCCACGGAGCAAAAAGTTAAGGGTGAGATCCAAACGGTCGTCTCCAACTTGTTGCGTAGCCGTTGCCCGGTGACGGGTCAGCCTGACCACGCGTCGGTGATTGTGCGCGTTAAGGCCGACAAAGCCTTGTCGGAAGAAGCCTTCTTAAAGTACGTGGTGTCCTTTCGCCATCACCAAGGGTTTCATGAGCAGTGTTGCGAACAGATTTTCACGGATTTAAAGCGTTTGTTAGCTCCTGAGTTCCTCGAAGTGAAATGTTGCTTCACGCGTCGCGGTGGGATTGATATTTCGCCCGTGCGTGCGTTAGGGGTTGATGTCGCTAACGTTCAAACGCCGCCACGAACCATTCGCCAATAAGGCATAGCCCATACGATCGGGATACGTTCTCCAGAAAAGGACGTATCCCGATTTCATTTTGGGTCCATTTGGGGGAGGTTGGCACTTTGGCCTTTTTACGACGTTTTCCCCTCATCCGTTCGGTCTCCCTTCTCGACAAAGAGAATTGGGAAGTCGACTTACACAAAAATCACTTTAATACGGGTGTCTCGCTAGACACTTCGAGGCTTTATTGTGTTTTAGCAAAACGAAAATTACAAAACCCAATTTGGAACCACGCCATTTTCACAATTTTTCACTCATTTTTTAGTGACTTAGCCCTAAAAGAAGGGTGCTATACTAAATATAACTTGGGATTGAGTCCCAATTTCATCAATTTTCCATGAGTTAAGATCCAATGGCGTATAACACTCGACAAAAAGAAGCGCTTCTGGCCACCCTGCGTCAGTCCGGTGGGCAAGGTTTTAGCGCGAATGAATTAGTAGCTTTAGTAAACAAAGATGGCCCCAAGATTGGTCGCACCACGGTGTACCGTTTATTAGACGACTTGTTAGCGGACGGTCATGTCCAACGCTATCAAGAGCCGAAGACCCGTGGCTACAAATTCCGTTTCGTGCGTGACGAGGATTCCTTTGATGTGCGATGCCCCGTGTGTCGCAAGATCTACCATCTGCGCTGTGAAGCGTTTACGGGAATGCGTCAAACGTTGCGTGAGCACTTATTGCGCACCCACGGCTTTGTGATGGAAACGGCCGTGCCGTTATTCACGGGCGTGTGCCCGAGCTGCCGCGTTAAAGAAGCTGCACGTCTTTTGGACGCTCAAAACAATCAAACGACCAAGTCGAGTTGATTTAGAAAGGACAACCCACCATGCGTTTCCCGTCTTTACCCTTTGCCGTCAGTGCGACGGCGCTCCTCTTGAGTGCCAATGCTTGGGCAACGTGTTCGCTTCACGTCACCACCACCCTCTTTCCCGCGTACGACTTCGTGCGCACGATTGGGGGCGATGACGTCTGCGTGAAATTACTCTTAAAACCCGGCCAAGAAAGCCATACCTATGAGCCCAGTCCTGGGGACATCCGTCGTATCGCGAAAAGCGACCTCCTCGTCTACACGGGCGGTGAAAATGACGTGTGGGTGAAAGGGCTCTTAAAGAGCTTCGGCAAAAAAGCCCCGCATACGGTCGCGTTAATGGACTTGGTGCCGACCGTTGAAGAAGAGATCGTCGAAGGGATGGAAGCGGATCACGACCATGACCATGCGAAGCATGACCATGCGAAGCATGAGCATGACCATGCGCACCATGATCATGACCATCATGACCACGATCATGCCAAGCACGATGAGCATGAACATCATCACCATGCTCACGCTCACGCGCACGCTGAGCACGACGCTGAAGCCGATGAGCACGTTTGGCTTTCCCCCAAGAATGCGCGTTTAATCGTGAAGGGCTTAACGGACGAATTAATTGAGCTTGACCCCAAACATCAAGCGCAATATGAAGCGCGTTACCAGGCTTATGACAAAAAGCTTGAAGCCCTTGATAACGCCTATGAGGCGATGCGTGAACAAGCGAAGCGAAACGTGCTTATTTTTGGCGATCGCTTCCCGTTTCGTTATTTAGTGAAGGATTACCGTTTACAATACTTCGCAGCGTTTCCGGGTTGCTCCGCTCAAGTTCAACCCAGTGCTGCCACGGTTGCCTTCTTGTCGGATAAAGCGAAAGCCTTATCCACCCCGGTGGTCTTTAAGTGTGAACGAAGTAATGATCGTTTAGCCAAGACCATCGCGTCGGCTGCGGGTGCCAAGGTGGAAACCTTGCATGCCGTGCATAACCTCTCCACGGAGGAACTCGCCCGCGGGGAAACGTATCTCTCTTTAATGGAACATAACCTCAAGGTCTTACAGGGTGCCCTGCAATAACCAATCTGAGATCAACGTCAAAGAAGACGCGGGGGCGGTTAACGCCCTGGCGTCTTTGTCGTCTGTAGAAAAGACGACGCCGCCCTTTTTGTCGCTTACCGATGTGAGTGTCCGACTGGGTGAGCGCACCATTCTCTCTGACATCAATGTCTCCCTCTTTGCCAATGACTTCATTGTCTTAGAAGGCGAAAACGGGGCGGGGAAATCCACCTTGGTGGCCACGCTGCTCGGCTTAATTGCGCCCGAGAAAGGCACCCGTACGGTGGACGAGTCGCACTGCAATGGGATTGGGTTTTTGAGTCAATCCAATAGCGTCCCCGAAGACTTTCCCGCGAGTGTCCGTGAAGTTGTCGCCACGGGTGCGCTTCGTCGCCGAGGCTTTAAGCCGTGGTTGGGGAAGAAAGAGCGTGACCTCTTAGAGCACGTTTTAACGCGCTTTAATCTCGTGGACCTTAAAGACCGATCGCTTCGCACGTTGTCGGGCGGTCAACGACGTCGTGCCTTAATTGCACGAGCCTACCTCGCGAGCAGTCGCTTTATGGTCTTAGACGAACCCACGGCGGGGCTCGATCGCTTGAGCGCACAGCACGTGGTGGACTTGTTGGTGGACCTACATAAAACGGAAAAGACGACGATTTTCTTAATTACGCACGACAGTGACGTGTTGAATCGATTAAAGCACCTTCCCGTTCGCTGGTTGCGATTAGAAAAAGGCACCTTAACGGAGCGCCACCCCATCAACCAATGTCAACGCTGTCCCTATAGCCAAGACCAGGAGGGACGTGATGCTCAGTGACCTCTTGAGTCTTTTTTCGTATGACTTTATGGTCAACGCCTTTATCGTGGGGACTTTAGTCGCGGTGTGTGCCGCGTGCGTGGGCGTCCCCTTAGTCCTAAAGCGTTGCGCCATGATTGGAGACGGGTTAAGTCACGTCGCTTTTGGGGCTTTGGCGATTGCTATGGCTCTCCACACCGCACCGTTGGCTTTGGCGGTCCCCGTGGTGATGCTGAGCGCTTTTGTGCTCCTTAACGTCGCCGATCGTGCCGGGGGATCGGGGGACGCAGCCATTGCGATGGTAGCGAGCAGCGCCTTGGCGACCGGGATTACTGCGGTGAGCCTCACGGAGGGCCTCAATACCGACGCGCAAAACTATTTGTTTGGCACGATTCTGGCGATGGACCCCATGCAATTTAAGATTGCCTGCGGGGTGGGCGTTGCAGTCCTCATTGCCTATGCCCTCTTTTACCGTACGCTCTTTGCGGTAACGTTTGATCAAACGTTTGCGCAGACGGCGGGCTTACCCGTGAAGCGCCTTCGAAGTCTACTTGCCATGATGACCGCCGGTGTCATCGTGATTGGGATGCACTTGATGGGTGCTTTACTGATTTCGAGTCTCCTGGTGTTTCCCGCCATGAGCGCTATGCGGCTCTCAGACCGCTTTGGGCAAACGGTGCAGTTGGCCGCGCTATTTGGGGCGGTGGCTTTATGGATGGGGCTCACAGCAAGCTTCTTTTTGGATATCCCGGCAGGGGCTGCCATTGTGCTCGCCAACACCCTCATCTTCTTGGGGTGCTTAGTGGTGTCTTTATTGAAGCGCTAACTGAGGGGAAAGAAACTCCTTTACCCCTAAAATTTAATGCCCCCTTCGGGCGCAAAAAAGGCGAGGAGAATGCGACGTCCTCGCCTTTTTTATGCGTAAAACACTAATCAAAAGTGTTTCAGCGTAGCGTTAATGCCCGTGCTGGGTGCAAGCCGGGTTTCGCATTAAACCAATCGTCTGGAAACTCATATAAAGCGCATCGACCATTAAGAGTTTGCCATCTAACGTTGGCGCAATCCCCGCGAGCTTCTTTAAGGCTTCGGTAGCCATTAAGGTGCCCACAAGCCCCGTCACGGGAGAGGCAACGCCCACCGAGGCGGCTTTAACGTCATTACTCGCAGCATCCGTTTCGAAGACGCACTCTAAGCAAGGGGCATTCTCGTCACGCGGATCAAAGAGACCCACCTGACCCGACCAACGAATGGCAGACCCAAAGAGAAGGGGCACCTTGGCGGCACGACTTGCGCGGCTTGCCGCAATGCGAGTGGCGAGGTTGTCGCTCGCATCAATGATTAAATCCACTTGAGCGGCCAAGGCGCTTAACGTTTCGAAGTCCCCTTCTTTGTTGACGGGAACGATTTCCGTAAAGGGCGTCAAACGAGCAATCGCGTCACGAGCGCTTTCTACCTTGGGGCGATCCAAATCCTGGGTGCCATGCAACACTTGGCGAGAGAGGTTGGAGAGGCTCACCGTATCGTGGTCAATAACGAGAAGGCGCCCTATACCGCTACTCGCCAAATACTGAATCACAGGCGACCCCAATCCCCCTGCACCAATCACGAGGACGGAAGCGTTAAAGAGGCGATCGCGTTTTTCCTCACCCATTTCACGTAACGCCGTTTGTCGCGACACGCGCTCCATTTGTTCTGGAGGAAAAGCTTGGGAAGTCATAAAAAATCCTTTATAAAACGCGTCCCCCGAGGTTAAAGAAAACCCAGAGGGACGACGTGAAAACCTTAGCCCTCAGCGTAGAGGCGCGTGGAGAGGTAACGCTCACCCGAGTCAGGGAGAATGACCACGATGAGCTTCTTGGCGTTTTCGGGTCGACGTGCGACGTCAACCGCGGCCGCTAAAGCAGCCCCTGCACTAATCCCCACCAAGATCCCTTCTTGACGACCCAATTGACGGCTCATGCGCATAGCACGCTCATCGTCCACGGGAATCACTTCGTCAACGACGTTGGCATCATAGATGGACGGAATAAAGCCCGCGCCAATCCCTTGAATTCCGTGAGGGGACGGCTGCCCGCCAGATAACACCGGGCTCTTAATGGGCTCAACGGCCATGATTTTCACA
Source organism: Sutterella sp. (assembly GCA_020025955.1). Classification (GTDB taxonomy): domain Bacteria; phylum Pseudomonadota; class Gammaproteobacteria; order Burkholderiales; family Burkholderiaceae_F; genus Sutterella. The sequence goes on along the minus strand of JAHHRF010000050.1, from coordinate 2,930 downwards.
CTCGGGTTCACGCGCTTAAAGTATTGGCCGATGCCGGAAACCGTACCCCCGGTGCCGACCCCTGCGATCACGATATCGACTTTGCCTTCGGTATCGTCATAGATTTCAGGGCCCGTCGTCTGGAGGTGGGCTTCGGGGTTGGCGGGATTCACGAATTGCCCAAGAATGACGGCGTTGGGGATCGTTTGAGCCAATTCTTCCGCTTTTTGAATGGCGCCCTTCATGCCTAAGGGGCCGGGCGTCAACACCAATTCGGCCCCATAAGCCTTCATCATGAGACGGCGTTCCATACTCATGGTTTCCGGCATCACAATCTGAATGCGATACCCGCGCATGGCAGCCATGGCACAAAGGCCAATCCCCGTATTCCCACTCGTGGGCTCAATGATCACGGACTCAGGGGTCAATCGCCCCGAGCGCTCCGCCTCTTCAATCATGAAAAGGGCCGCACGGTCTTTCACGCTACTCCCAGGGTTAAAGCATTCAAACTTCCCGACGAGCGGGGTGGTTAAGCCTTGCGCTTGGGAAAAGCGCGAGAGTTCAATCAACGGGGTGTGACCGATTAAGTCGGTCATGCCTTTGTAAATTCGCATAGCGTACTCCTAATGAACCGAGTCGCACCCAATAGAGCGGTTTCGCGCTATCGCTTGCACGCTATTCGCCTGTGACGCAAGAAGCGGGCAAGAGCAACGTGGTGCCAGGGATCATCGTTAAAGAAAAAAAACGAGTCAGGGAAGCGAAAAAGCGCCCGAGGATCCAAATGCCTCACAACGACGATTTTTCGTTTCACACTGTCTCGTTTATATATACCTTACCCAAAGCCGTTTGTGGGGGCTCCTCCCCCATCTAGACACGCTTTTTAACGGGTTCTCTCCCCTTTGGGAGTGGAAAAATTAGTCCTGTGGGAGAACGGGGCTTGCTTGGCGACTGGCCCACGCCTGCACCACACTCTTCCATTCGACCAAGTCTTTACTTAAGTATTTACCGCGGTGCGTGCAAATGCTCAGCTGACGAATGAAGCGCTTCGGACATTGAATCTGCGCCAAGTGTTTCCCGTAGAAGGGATCGCTCAGAACGCGAGAACTCATAAAGGTGATGCCCATACCGTTAACGACCATCCCGAGAATGCTTTCAAAGGAATTGACGCTAATGGCAATTTCAGGGCGCTGGAGATGCAGCGCAATGCGGGTATCAAAGAAGATTCGGGTGCTCGACCCCTCTTCACGCAAAATCCACTTTTCTTGGCTCAACTCATCCCACGTGGCGCCGCGCTTCACTAAGGGGTGATTCACATCGGCGACCACCACCATTTCGTCATCCATCCAAGGTTCAGAGACGAGCTCGGGCGAAAACACCGGCCCCTCGATTAAGGCGACGTCGACGTTAAATTTAAGAAGCTGCTCACTCACTTCCGCGGTATTGCCAATACGCACTTCAGGGAGCCACCCAGCACGCGTTTTAAAGTCGCGCATCAAGTCCGCTAACAAATAGCTCCCAATCGTCAGGGTGCACGCCAAACGGAGGTGCCCTTCAGGGCGATCCGTAAAGAACGTTTGTAAGTCGTGGGTGCGCTCAACGAGTTCGTTGGCTAAGGGTTGCAAACGATGGCCTTCTGCAGAGAGCTTCAAACGAGAACGGGAGCGCTCAAAGAGTTTTACCGCAAGGCGGCCTTCTAACTCGCTTAATGCTTGGCTCACCGCGCTTTTACTCATCCCGAGTTCAACCGCGGCGTCAGAGACCGTTTCAGAGCGCGTTACCGCGAGAAACACCTCCAGTTGGCGATAGGTAATAGACATAGGGGTCGGTCCTGAAAGGGAAACGGCGTCCGAAAGGGGGTCGGGTTATCCGTTCACAAATGGTTAACAGTGTCCTTTTCAATTGTACGGATTGATTAACCCAATCACACTAGGGAATGCCCCTTAGCGACTGCCTTGCACGGGATTACGGTGGTTTCTAAGGGAAATTTCGACGTTAAAGCCCCAGCTTTACCTCGTGAATGCCAGAAATCTTATGGGAGGCTTTGGCTATCTCTCTTTTTTCTGTTGCCAGCGTCCCCCTCAAACCTCGTACAATACGTAGCCTCAAGAGTTGATGAGGGAAGGTTCTCTGACGCCAATTTCTCGTGTGTCGCCTCACCCTCACCGCCCAACGTGTGACTTCAACCGTTAGACCATGATTTCTTTATTACAACGAAAATTTAAATCGCTTCCCACCCCAATTGGTGGGCTCGCCTTAGGTGTGGCGAGCTTAGGGGTGGCCATTGAGCATGCCGTGAGCTTTAACGGGCTCGTGCAAATGAGTTTGGCCTTTGTGGCGCTCTTTTTCTGGAGCTTTCTCTTTGTACGCTTCCTCTTACATCCAAAAAGCTTCTTTGTAGACGTTAAGCACCCGGTGGTGGGGAGTATTGTCCCCACCTTTGCGATGAGCTTGATGGTGATTAGCGTGACGGTGCGCCACTTTATCCCATCCTTAGGTATCCCCTTGTGGATTGCCGCCGTGACGATTCACTTAGTCGCCTTGGTGCTTTTTTTCTTTCATCGCGCGCGCGACATGCACCTGGATCACATGGTCCCCAGTTGGTTTGTGCCGCCGGTGGGGATTGTGGTGGCTGACTTAACGGTGCCGCCTATTCCTGAGCTCTTACCCTTGGCGCACGCCCTTTTGGTGTTAGGCATGGGGTCTTATGCGATTTTGCTTCCCTTCATGATTTTCCGTTTGGTGTTCCGAAGTGAAGTCCCGCAAGCTGCACAACCCACGATTGCGATTTTGGCGGCACCTCCGAGCCTTTCTTTGGCGGGGTACTTGTCGGTGGTGTCGGAACCTAACCTCTTGATTGTCGCCATCCTCTTAGGGATTGCGATTTTGATGACCTTCTTTATTTACGCGAGTTTCTGGCGACTGTTGCGCTTGAAGTTTTCGCCGGGCTACGC
>JAHHRF010000049.1 GCA_020025955.1 Sutterella sp. | reverse complement strand
GATCTTCGTTGGCTTGACGGCTTTCTCGACTTTGCGTCGTTTGGGTTTGGCGCGCTTTCCCAAAGCTGGGCGAGGTCGCCACCTTTCGCTGACGCTTCACGTTTTCAACCGCACGAACGGGTTCTGCGCCCGCTTCACGGGCTTTTAATCGATCAAGGGCTTTCGCCTTAGCACGCTGACGACGGCGCGAGAGCGCCTTTTTGCGTTCTTTCGCGTCATTGGTGACAAAGGTATAGAGCACGGTTTGTGTTTCGCTCTCCGAGACACTCACCGTATCGGCTTCGCCCACCACCACGGGCGCTGGTTCCACAAAGACCCCCACCACGGGCGACGGGGCTTCCGGTTCAGGTAACCCTTGTCGACGGCGCTGCCACTCGGCGTAGCGGGTTTTGAAGTGTTCGAGGGCACGGTTTGCCAGCGTCGTAATCACGAGTTTGGCCATCGCGCCACGACGACGCCAACGGGCCTTGTAGTCAATGTCCACACGGTCGGCGTCTTCAGTTTGCGCATAGGGATCGACCGGGGGTTTGCCCACCGGCATCGGGTGCGCGGCATCCATCACACGACCCAAGGTAACGGGGGCATCCCCTTCTTGGGCTTGGAGTCGAACGCGTTGCTGAGAGCGTGCCGGTCGTGCCGGGAGCGTTGCTAACCAACAGATAAGGGAGCCAATCACAACCAAGAGGACGCCCTTACCAAAGCTCCACGTTAAGGTGGCGCCAATCCAGAAGGTGGAGAAGACGACGCTTGCCACCGGCGTCATGTAGCTGGAGATCGCGAGCACCGTCATATTGCCCTTCATCATGCCGTAATTCCAGGCGCCGTAACCCGCGCCCGCGCTCACGGCCATGATGAGGATGTTGACCCAGCCCTGCCAAGCCGTCCAACTGGTGACGTGAGTCTCTGGTCCCACCAACCAGAGCACGGTAAACATCACAAAGTCCAGGAAGAAGATGAGCACCACCGCGTTTTGCCCTTTTGCCCAGGCACGCGTCATGGAACTGTAGGCCGACCACGTAATCGCCCCACAGAGCGCTAACCCATAACTCTTGGGGTTACGCATGATGCCGTCGACGAATTCCCCGATATCGAAGCCTTTGTCGCCAGAGAGCACCATCACGATCCCCGTCAAACAAAGAATGAGACCGACGCCGACCCACCAACGGCCCTTTTGACCATTGAAGAGAATCCCGAAAATAACCGTTAAGCAGGGCCACAGGTAATTGACCATCCCCACCTGAACGGTTTCAGTGCCCCCGTTACTGAGGGCCAAGCTCGTCACAAAGCAGTACGAAGTGAGGGTGGCGCTTCCCAAGCCGAAGATTAAATACTTCAGGGGGTAGGCACGAATGTTGGGCACACCAAAGACGGCGAGTAGCCCCATAAAGGCCATCGCATACATGATGATGTACCCGACGGATTGCCCGAATTGTTCAGCAATACCGTGGGTTACCGCAACGTTCGTAGACCAAAGCAGCGGCGCCATCAAACCAATGAGGGTGGCACGCCATTCGTTAGACGCAGTCAATTAAATTCTCTCTCCGACCAACGCACCAGAGAAAAAGGGGGAGCGTTGTGGACCGTAAAAGCTAAACAAGGGGGATAAAAAAAGAACGATGAGTGGACAAGGCAACTCGTCGAAAAGCCTTTATTCTAGGCCGTTTTCGCTTTGTTGCCGACTCAAATCATCGGTCAGTGTGAACGCTAACACCCGCCGATAAAGCTTGCAAGAGACAACGGGAAATTATGTTAGGAATTTCCTGACTCGTCGCCCACCAGACGATGCCAAAGCCCACAATCCTCAGCGCACTCATGCCCCCCTTGGCAGGTGCCGCGAAGCGTCAGTAACGCCTCACGCAAGGCTTTTAACTCTTCAATCTGTTCATCAACGCGATGTAAATGCGCGTCAATCACACTATGCGCACGATTGGCTTTTTCCCCACTGGGGTCATCCATCGTGGAAAGGAGCCACTTAATCTCATCGAGCCCTAAAGAGAGCGATCGGCAACGACGAATGAATAACAAGCGCGCTTCGTGCGCGGGACCGTAGTCGCGGTAATTGTTGGAGAGTCGAATCCCCGGGGGCAAGAGCCCCTCTTTTTCATAAAATCGCACCGTATCCGTCGTGTGACCGGTTTGTTTGGCAAGTTCACCAATGCGCATAAAGACGTCTCGAAGGCTGGGCGCGAGGCAAAAGGGCAACGCACCCTGAAGAAAAACAAAAAAAGTTCTGAAGAACCCTTGACCTTAGTGTAACTCCAAGGTGCAAACTTGTCCGCAATGCGAATTGAATCGTGACCCCACGACGAACCCACTGACTGATTTGATGATGACAACGACCCACCTCTTAATTGATGAGCTTTGCTGCCCGAGCGAGGGCGAACCCACCGCGCGAGCCCTGCGCGCCATCGAAGGCGTCACAGACGTGACGATGAACTATGCTTTGCGTCGCGTAACCGTCGCACATAACGCGGTGGATGAAACGCGTTTAATCGATACGGTTCGGTCGTTGGGATTTTCGGCGAGGGTAGAAGTTCCCACCGCCAAACGCCACACCTTGTCGGTGCCGGCCCTTTGCTGCGAAGGGGAAGTCGCCGATTGCGAACGCGCTGCCAAAGGCTTAAGCCTTGAAAACATGGTCTGTAACCCCCTTACCCGCACCGTGATGGTGACGGCAGACGAAGCGACGCTTGCGTCCTTTTTGCGTAATTTAAAGCGCTTCAATTTAGAGGCGACGCCCATTAACGATGTGACCACTGCCCCTGACCCCAAGCCCTTCCCCTTTGTGCGCTGTGGGGTGGCGTTAGGGATTGCGTTTCTGAGTGAAGTCTTGGATTTAATCCTCGAATACCGAACCGATTGGTTGCCAACGCTCTTGCAATCGGGCGTGCCCGCCCACTTAATGGTGATGATCCCGGCGGTGATTGCCTTGGCCATGGCGGGGTTAACGACCATGGTGGGGGGCTTACGCGCCCTCCTTCATGGGAACCTCAACATGAACGCCTTGATGTCGGTTGCCGTTATCGGGGGTTTTGCCATTGGGGCCTATCCGGAAGCCGCCATGGTGTTGGTGCTCTTTGAGATTTCTGAAGCCATTGAAGATTTGTCCCTTGAGCGCGCTCGTAAGTCGATTCGTGCCTTAATGAATACGACGCCGGAGACGGCACTGGTGCAAACGGCACCGGGCTCCTTTGAAGCCATGCCGGTGGCAGCCATTGGGCCGGGTGCCTTGGTGCGTGTGGCGCCAGGCGAACGCGTCCCTCTGGATGGGCGCATCCGTCAAGGGTCCACGGGGTTAGATCAATCCATGGTCACAGGGGAAGGCCTGCCCGCTGACAAAACCGTGGGCGACACTGTCTGGGCGGGGACCGTCAACTTAACCGCCACGATTGACATTGTCGTGACGGCAGCGGCCTCGGAATCCTTAACCGCTCGCATTATTCATGCGGTGGAAAATGCCCAGCAGTCGAAGAGCCCCGTGCAACGTTTCGTTGACCGCTTTGCCCGCGTCTACACGCCCATGGTCTTTGCGGTGGCGTTGGGGGTAGCGTTAATTCCGCCGGTGTTCTTAGGCGCCGAATGGCTCGACTGGATCTACAAAGCCCTCGTCATGCTCGTGATTGCCTGCCCTTGCGCTTTGGTGATCTCCACGCCCGTGACGGTCGTCTCTGCCTTAGCCACGGCCACGCGCTGTGGGCTCTTAATTAAAGGGGGGCTCTATCTGGAAGAAGCCCGTCACTTAAAAGTGGTGGCTTTAGATAAGACGGGCACCTTAACCCGCGGGGAACCGGAAGTCGTCGGGGTGGTGTGGCTCACGAAAGACGCCCGAGAAGAAAGCGATCAACTCGCCGCGAGTTTAGCGGGCATGAATCAGCACCCGTTGAGTCAAGCGCTTACGCGTCGTGCACGTCACCAAAATATCCCCACCTCTAACGTCACGGGCTTTAAAGCGTTACCGGGCGCGGGCGTCGAAGGTCGCGTTCAGGGGGCCTTAGTGCGACTCGTTAACCTTCGTTGGTTAGAAGAAGCGGGCTTGGCCACCGACGCCGTTCGTGAAGCCTTTGCGAGTTACGCCAAAGCGGGGTGTTCGGCCACGGCCTTAGTGGACCTTTTTGGGGTACGCGTGGTCTACGGGTTTGCCGATCAGCTCAAGAGCGATGCCTTAGAAGGGCTCAAGCAACTTGAATCCGTGGGACTCACCCCTTGGCTCTTAACGGGGGACAACGAAGCGGCGGCCGCCACCTTAGGGCGCGAAACGGGGCTCAAGCACATTGAAGCGAATTTGCTCCCCGAAGATAAACTCCGTTGGATTGAACGCCTCCAGGAAATGGGTCCGACGGCCATGGTAGGAGACGGCATTAACGATGCGCCGGCCCTTGCGCGTGCCGACATTGGGATTGCCATGGGGGTAAAAGGCACCGATTCGGCCATGGAAGCCGCTCACGTGGCCTTAATGGACGACAAAATCAGTTCGATTGCCACCTTAGTGCGACTCTCTCGCCTCACGCATCGCGTGCTCTTACAAAACATCACCTTTGCGTTAGCCGTAAAGTTTGGCTTTATGCTCCTTGCGGTCTCGGGCTTAGCCACGATGTGGATGGCGGTCTTTGCGGATACGGGGACGTGCTTAATCGTGGTGGCTAACGGGATGCGCCTATTGAATAAGAAAGCGTATTTAGATCGTTTAGCGAAAAACGCCACCGCCTAATTCAATCTAACCCAGATGCCCCAGGGGATTACGTCATCCCTTGGGGATTTTTTTTGTGTTCAAGAGGCAAAACGTTATGGAATCGACTTAGGAAAATGGGCGCAATTCCATTACAATGGGATTTTTTCTTGACCACGCTAGAGAGTCCCATGCGACAAGTCTTCCTTGCCCTTCTAATGGGCTTCGGTTTAGCGGGCACCCTGTTGCCTGCAACCGCGGCCGCAGAATCGATGCCCTCGGAACAGTCTGAGCGCCTTTTGCGTCAAGGCTTAGAAAAATTCGCCCATCACCAAAACGATGCGGCTTGTAAATTAATCAAAGCCTCTGCCGACCTGAATAATCCTTACGCCTTATACGCCTACGGGTACGGCTGTCGCAAAGGAAAATACGCACGCGCCTATTACTATGCGAAGGCTGCCGAAATGGGGCATCCGGGCGGTGCTCTGTGGGTTGGGATGATTTATGGCGATCCCTCGCCTTTTGAGATCAGCAGCAACCGGGACAGGATGGTGAGATGGATAACGTTCAGCGCCGAGCAGGGCTATAACGGCGCGAAGCATGCCTTAAATGAAGTTCACAAAAACGATATGGCCATTTTTGAGGCGAAACTTCGTCAAAATTACGGTTATTTAAGTAATCAAGCCATGATGCTCAAGGCAAGACAGATTGATCGGCAATTAGATAACTACTTCAACGACCTCGTCGCACAGCAAAGACGACGCTACTACTAGGAACAGACATGCTTCATAAATCTGTCATCACGTTAATGACATTCGTTTTAGGCTCGTTGATCTTCACCACGCAAGCTCAGGCCTACAACCCTGAAACCCGCTCTTATCCCACCAAAGAAGCGTGCGATCAGGCCTATCTTCCGATCCTTGCGAAAGCAAAGAAAGGGGATGCCTGGGCGCAATATCAAGTCGGCACCTTCTTTTACGGGGGATGCAAACCGTTGTCTGCAAAAACGGCAAAAAAGTGGTACACCCTTGCATACAAAAACGGCGTAAAAGAAGCCAAGCTTCCCTTACTCACCATCCTGGCCATGGAAGAGCCTAACCTCTCGGATACACGCCGCCGTGCGATTATGGAACAGGCCGCCAAGGAAGGTGTTTTAGCCATGCAATTAAAACTGGGCGAAGAGACCTGGAACCCCAATGCCCGATTTCTCAAGTTTAATCCGTGGTACCTCATGGCTGCCAAGCAAGGGAACAGCAAAGCGCAAAAAGCCGTCTACCGGTATTACATAGCCGGAAACCCAAACATCCCCTTTTTCTATATGTTAGATATCGCCAACGATGGCTCTCAAGCGTTTTATTGGGCACAAGAGTTAGTGAAGACGAACCCTGAGTACGGGGTCGTTCAACTCGCCCGATGCTACTACTTAGGCCTGGGGGTGAAATCGGATAAGAAAAAGGGGATAGCCATGATCGCAGAGGCTTGCCTGGACGGTAACGAATTCGCTTGCTCTGTCTTTTTTTGGGGCGAATACTCTTATTGGGGTGGTTAACACTAGGCACTGTCTATCGTTACGGCTCCTCCTATTGAAAGAAAGAAGCGCGAGGCTGGTTCATCCCAACCTCGCGCTTCTTTATTGGACCGATTAGAGGCTTACGGGGTCACTGCCTTAACCCACGCCCCATAGCCTTCTTTTTCCATGTCGGCTAAGGGAATAAAGCGTAACGCCGTCCCGTTAATGCAATAGCGCAAACCGCCACGATCGCGGGGTCCGTCCGTGAAGACATGCCCTAAGTGCGAGTCTGCCCAGTGGCTTCGTACTTCCGTGCGACGCATCCCGAAAGAGGTGTCAGGGTACTCTTTAAGCGCTTCGGGTTCAATCGGTCGGGTAAAGGCCGGCCACCCGCAACCGGAGTCGTATTTGTCGCGCGAGGAAAAGAGCGGTGCCCCATCCACGACATCGACGTAGAGCCCTGGCTCAAAGAGGTGGTCATAGCGGTGAGAAAAGGCATATTCCGTTTCCGCATCTTGGGTAATGCGACGGGTTTTCTCATCCAACTGCGCTTTAGCCTTGGCGAGCGCCACGGGGCTGAGCGGCTTCCAACCAGGCATCATGGCAGACGCCTTCATGCCTGTGTCCATAGGCTTGTCCATCATAGCGTTATCCATCTGACCCTTTTGCATGGGTTCAGGCATCATCCCCTTTTCTTTGTCGGTTAAGGGGTGATTAGCTTTGGACACATCAATGTGGCAATACCCATTGGGGTTCTTCTTTAAATAGTCCTGATGGTAGGCTTCCGCAGGCGAATAATTCGCCAAGGGCAAGACTTCCACCACGATCGGACGCTTGTAATTGGCCTGCGCTCCTTTAAAGACCGCTTCAATGCGTGCCTTATCTTGGGGGTCCGTGTAATAGACCCCCGTGCGGTATTGCACCCCACGGTCATTGCCCTGACGGTTCACGCTCGTGGGATCCACGACGCGTAAGTAGTAGGCAAGCAGCGCTTCCATCGAGATGGCGTCAGGGTCATAGGTCACGCGAACCGTTTCCGCGTGGCCGGAGCCTCGGTGACTCACGTCCTCATACGTGGGGTTCTTCGTTTTCCCATTGGCGTAACCCGATTCAGCGTCTAAGACCCCAGGGATCTTTTCAAAGTACGCTTCTAACCCCCAGAAGCACCCACCCGCAACGTAAAGCGTGGCGCGTTTGGGTTCCATCATGGCGTCCTTTTTCATGGGGTGTTCCATGGGTTTATCCATCATGGGTTTATCCATCATGGATTTATCCATCCCCACCTCGTTTAAAAGCCCCTTGACGGTAGCGGGCGACAAGCTCCCGGGACGCAGCGTTTTAATGGCACCCGTTTTGTCGAGCACTGCCCAGGAGGGGTAACCCGGCACCTGAAGCGTTTGCGCAAGCGTCCCGCCCTGATCGAGTCGTACCGGCAGATCAACATAATTTAACGGCGTAAACCACGCTTTAAAGTCCTCGGCTGACTGTTCGCCTGCGTAGTCAGGACTCACCACCGTGACCACATTAAAGCCCTTGGTGGTGCGACCCTCCTTGGCTAAGGACTCAGTGCTTTGCAACTCCGCCAAGCAGCTCGGGCACCAAGAGGCCCAGAATTTCACCAACGTGGGACGCCCAGCTTCTAAGGGATGGTCCACGAGGCTAGGCATCGTCTTTAACGCGTCCCAGACAATCTGAGAATTCGCGTCCGATTTCGTATCCATGGGGGCGGCCAGTGCACAGGACCCCGAGGCACATAACCCCATAAAAAGGCCACAAGGCACCATAAAAGCCGTACGTAAGAAGGCGAAGTTCGGCATGGTGAACTCCTTAAAAAAAGCGTGAGAACAACTCGCTCTAAAAGCCCTCCCCCCTCCTTTTAAGGGGCGTGCTCTAAGCGATCCAATCGCGCCTGAACTTGATAGTCCGCCATGGCACCCAGACGGAATTCCGCGAGTGCCCCCGTTTTATCGACCATCACCCAACTCGGAAACCCGGGCACTTGGTAGTGACGGGCAAGTTTAGCGGTCTCATCGATATAAACAGGAAAAGCTTGATGAGGTTGCGAGGAAAACCACGCTTTGAAGGCCGCCTTATTCATCTCCCCCGAAAAGTTGGGGTTCACCACCGTGACGAGATTGACCCCGCGCGCTTTGGCCTCACGGGCATAGCGCTCTAAGTCATCCATCTCGCCCAAACACACCGGGCACCAGCTCGCCCAGAACATCATCATGACGGGGGCATTGGGTTTTAATGCCGCCGTCTCTCCGACGCTCTCAAGCGTCGTTAAGTGTCCCAGCACGTCCAAGGGCTCCGCCGTGACTTTCGGGGAGGAGAGGAAAAATAAGCCGCTAGCCCCTAAAACAAAGAGGCACACCCCAAAAAAGGTAACGGCTCGGCGAGTCAACGAAGCGGGCGTCACGCGCAACCTCCAAGAAAACAAAAAAAACTTAATCACGTTCATGGCACGTGGAATCAGTGTCACGAAAAGACGGCCTAACGCCTAGTCGTACGAAGCGCCAAAACGTAACGGGGAGAAGGGCTTTTGTATAAAGTCGTAACTTGGGGGGCACCCCACGCCGACAAAATACCAGAGGAAAAGGAGTGGGTGCCCCCCTTCCCTTTCTTCTACAAGAAGGAAAAAACCGAAGCGCTAACGCGTTTCTTTAATGACCAATCGCCATCGTGTAGAGGCGCTCAATCATCGCCATAGAAAACCCCCACGATGACCGCGGTCAGCATGGGGGCTTAGATTCAGAATCGCCTTAGCTCTTTAAGGGGCCACTTCCCCCTAATTCCGGAATCGTTTCAGAGGTGTTTCGTAACACCAAGGTCTTGGTGCCCGTCCAGTACGGAATCAACCCGCAGAAGCTGAAACGCTCTTCTTTACTTAAGGCCTGCGCGGCACGCTGCATGCTGTCGGCCGTGGCATTGGGAAGGAGTAAGTCAAAGCCAAAGAGCGAGCCCACAGACCAGCCCACGATAATCATGTCTTTATCAAAGGCATCGCGCACAATCGCTTCCGCGGCCGGCATGGCTTCACTCACGTCTTCCCACTTCCCGTCAAAGGCGAGGGTCACGGGCATCAAGCCCATCTGCTCTGCCATCAAGGGAAGGCCGTCGTCTTCTTGGAGATAGTCCGAGACCATCCACGGCAAGCGCGAGGAGAAGTGCGTAAAGAGCTTACGCATATCGAACTGGTGATCCTTAAAGTCAAACTCCAAGTCGTATTGCGGCAAGAAATTCCATTCGTAGTGATCGTAACGATCCCACAATTCGTCCCCATAGTAACGACGTAAGCGCTCACGGGCTTCATGAAGGGTTAAGCCATGTTCCATGGGCTCTTTAGCGACTTCAAAGCTCATTTCCAACGCCGTCAAACGGGCTTCCCCAAAGAAGCTCGTCAAGAAGTTGACGGGGTAGTGATCATTCATGATGATCTTGGCGCTCTTAGCCTTGTCGGTCGACAAGTCGAGCGCAAACTTAAAGGCCTTGATTTCACGGAACCCCTCGGGAGCCTCGGTTAATTCATTGACAAAGTGGAAGACCCCGTTGTCGTCACAAAGCACGTGCGGAGCGAGTTTAAAGACGGTGTCCAAGTTGTTTTTCTGCGCCAAGCCGACGACCACCAACCAACGCTCACGAAGGCTTTCCGGCATCAAATCGCGCCAATACATGAACGGCAACGCCCCCAAGGGATGGTCCCCCACCGCCACGGCTAAGGTGTACTGGTCGTCGGCCATTTGCACCGCTTCAAAGAGCACTTCCCCTAAGGCGGGTTCGAGCACATAGGCCATGCGCTCCACAAAGCGCGCCATATCGGGATCCAACCCTTCGGTGCCTTTTAAGTATTTGATTAAAACGGCTTCGTTGGTTTCAAAGCGCTTCCAGCTTTCTTCCACGCGCTGCTTAAAGGGCAACGGGCTCAAGGGGAAGCCCAAGCGCTTGGAGCAGTCGTCTGCCATTTTTTGGGCTTCAGCCTTTAACCCTTGGTCTTCTTCCCCGACAAAGAGGAGTGCATCCCTAAAGTGCATGCGGGCTTCCCCATAGCGGTCCAAGTAGTAAAGCGACACCCCGACGGTGTAGTGCCAACGCGGATCCTGATCCATTTCATTCATCAAGGGGGCTAAAACGGCTAAGGATTCCGCATAGCGACCCAACGAAATGTAAGCACGCCCTAACAAGGACATCACATCCGGGGTGCGTTCTTCATCAGAGGCGCCCAAGACCCAGTCAATGGCTAACTCTAAATTCTTGGTGTTATTCGCGTCTTTAACGAGCTCGAAAAGGGCTTCTGGCGTGAGTTTATTCATGCGAGACGGGTCTCCGTAAGGTGGGGTGGACCCCATTTGAAGGGGTTCCAGGTCAAAGGCAAGGAAAAGGGATTGAGGCGAGTGGTTTTTCTCGTCTCAGGTTACGCTTCTTAACAATACCGAAAACGAAGGAAAAACGGCAACTTCTTCGAGACGATCGCCATTAGGGAGAATTCCCCCTCTTCTCTCCTTTATCCCCTGTCACGAGTAATGTTGGTACACTTTGTACTACATCCCTGTGGGCGTGTTTTCCCTTGCTTTGGCACGGTGCCCTTTTCTTCTTTTTCTTAGGCCTTTCGAGCATCACTATGAGCGTTTTTTCTCAAGAACCCGATCGTGGAGACTATGTCCGTTATTTGGAACGCCTCGAAAAGGGGGAAATTGATTTACCCGTGGGAGGCGTCCGGGCGCCGGACGCCATGACGCTCCCCGAGGACCGGATCCCTAATAACGCCGTGGCAACGCCGTCAGCTTCTTCGCCGGCACGAACGGCGCCAGCCCCCGCACCGAAACAACCCCACTCAACGCTGGGCGCTAACCAATGGGGAAAAACCCAACCGCGCCACCAGTCCGTGATGGACGAGTTAGAGCACGACCCCAATGCGCGTCCCGTCACCCCACAAGCCCCCACGAGCTTAAAAGAGCGTCGGGGCCCTGATCCCATGACGCTCCAATTCATTGGTCTGGCCTGCTGGTTTGTGACCTTCTTTGGGTTTGTCGTCGTGATGGAAAATGATTTGGATGACTTGATCCCCGTCTTTTTCGTGTTCGCCATGGTGGGGACTCTGATCCTTGCGTGGGCGAAGCGCCAAGCGCAACGCTGGGAAGCGGACTAAGTAATCCGCTTTCGCTCATCTCTTTCTTTTTTGACTTCCCTTTTCCCTTCTCATGACCGGCTCAGACGACCTGTTAGCACTGATTTCTTTGTGTGTCGCCCTCGCGCTCTTGGGCTACCTGGGGGTGCGCCTTTGGCGTCGCCAAAGCTCGCCCGACGTGCCCCGTCGTGTGGAGCGGCTGCGTGCCCCGCGACGTTACGTTGTGGAAGAGCCACCCGTTGACCCCCGACTCAAAGCCGCTCGTGAGCGTTGTCCCACGTACGATCCGCTCGCACGGATTAAAGCCAAGCACGAAAAAGAAAAGAAACAACCCGAGACCACGCCCATTCCCATGCCCCGACCGGAAGGCGTTGGGCTTCTCATTTTGACCACCCCGCACGGCACGCTGTTGTGGCAAAAGTTGCCAGAACCCTGCCGAGCAGCCTGGGGACGAATTGAGGGCGCCCAGCTTCAGGGCGACGACTTGAGAGAAAAGATCGAACCGTTGGCACTACCCACGAAACTCTATCGGGCATCGTTACCCAGTGAAGAGCCCGAGGGCGCTGAGGTCTTTAGTGTGGTCGCCACACGAGACAAGGGGATTCCAACGCTTATCCATTGGGAGCCGATGACCAAGCGTTGGGTAAGCGAGCCCTTAGACACCACGGCAGACTTTGAAGCGCTCCTTGCTGAAGTCCAACGCTTGACAGAGTTGGTACCCAACGAGGCTTTCCTTGGGGTACAGGTCTTAAAGGACGGCACCCATCAGTGGGTGGTCCGCACGCGTTAAGCGGATTAGGGTTTCTTTGACCCACGTTAAAGCATTTAGGACGCGACTTCCTTATCATTCTCTCTAACACTGACTTTTTTATCGGACCCTTTCTACCGTGTTTACCTCGTTTGAAGACAAATTTGAACTCACCAATGGCGTGCAAATTCCCGTAATGGGGTTTGGTACGTGGCAGATCCCCAATGATCAGCCGTTAGAGAGCGCGGTGGCCTCGGCCGTGCAGCTGGGGTACCGTCAATTTGACACCGCCCAGATTTATGCCAATGCCGTGGCGATTGGTCGTGGGATTCAAAACACGGGGCTCCCGCGTCATGAATACTTTTTAACGAGCAAGATTTGGGCCTCGCACGCCTCCTACGATGGGGTGCTTCAGATCGTCCCGGAAATGTTGAGCCAGTTGAAGGTCGACTTCTTGGATTTGTTGTTGATTCATTGGCCCAACACCCAGGGGGAACCCATGGTGTGGCAGAGTCAAAATGCGGGCACGTGGCGAGCCATGGAAAAGCTCTACAAAGAAGGGTTAGTGCGCGCCATTGGCGTCTCTAACTTCTTGCCTCACCACTTGGTGCCCTTGTTGGCGCGCGCAAAGATTCCGCCCATGGTGAACCAGTTAGAGCTCCACCCGGGGTTCCCGCAGTTTGCGGCCGTGAACTTCTGCTTTGACCATCACATTGCCGTGCAAGCCTGGAGCCCCTTGGGTCGAGGCATGCTCTTAAAGCATGAGACGGTGTTGAGTTTGGCGCAAAAGTATGGCGTCACCCCCGCGCAGCTTTGCCTTCGTTGGTGCTTGCAACACGGCTTCATGCCCATTGCCCGCACCTTGGAATTGAGCCACTTAAAGGAAAACCGTAACGTCTTTAACTTCACGATTGACGAAGACGATATGGCTCAGCTCGATACCATTACGAATAATGGCTACTCGGGACTGCACCCCGATACCGTGACCTTCTAAGGGGTTCGGTTACTCAAACAGAAAAAACGCTTCAAAAGGAAACCCTTTGAAGCGTTTTTGCGTTGAGGAAAGCGCAAAGTCTTACTTCGCTTCCTCGTCCTCTAAGCGGTAGCCGTTTTGCGTCGCCCAGACGGCGGCTTCGACTCGACTCTTCATCCCTAATTTATTCAAGAGATGCTTGACGTGCCCCTTAACGGTACCGTCAGAGATATTGAGTTCGCGGGCAATCATCTTGTTGGTCCACCCTTCAGCGATCAAGACCAAGACATCGCGCTCACGGCCCGTTAACTGGGGCTGGTTCGCTTCCGGCGTACTCCCCTTCAAGCTCG
>JAHHRF010000048.1 GCA_020025955.1 Sutterella sp. | reverse complement strand
GCCGAC
Source organism: Sutterella sp. (assembly GCA_020025955.1). GTDB lineage: Bacteria > Pseudomonadota > Gammaproteobacteria > Burkholderiales > Burkholderiaceae_F > Sutterella. The sequence continues at coordinate 13,419 of JAHHRF010000048.1, read as the reverse complement.
GTTCAGCAATAAGTTTTCCTTTTTTCTACAGTAAAGAGAAGGTTTATGACGACAATTTTTTCTCCTGAGGCCTTAAAGGGCCGTGTCGCCTTAGTGTCGGGTGCGTCCCGTGGGATTGGTTTAGCCACGGCGCGTGCCTTAGCCTTAGCGGGCGCTACCGTGGTGGGGACGGCCACCAGCGAAAAGGGCGCTCAGGCGATTACGGATGAATTGAAAGCCTTGGGTAACGAGGGCTTTGGTTTGGTGTTAAACGTCGCCGAAACCGAAGGCTGTGACGCCGCGGTGAAGACCGTGATCGACACGTTCTCGCGCTTAGACATCTTGGTCAATAACGCCGGTATCACGCGTGACACCTTAGTCATGCGCATGAAGGACGACCAGTTTGACGAAGTGCTCAATACCAACTTGACGGGGGCTTTCCGCCTGGCGCGTGCCGTGATCCGTCCGATGATGCGTCAAAAGAGTGGTCGCATTATCCAGATTGGTTCCGTCGTGGGCGCCATGGGTAACGCCGGTCAGGTGAACTACGCCGCGGCCAAAGCGGGCCTCATGGGGATGAGCAAATCCTTAGCCCGTGAAGTCGGGAGCCGCGGGATTACCGTGAACACGATTGCCCCTGGTTTCATTGCCACCGACATGACGGACGCGTTGTCGGACGAGCAAAAAGCGGCGTTGCTGTCCCAAATTCCCGTTGCTCGCCTCGGTCAGACGGATGATATCGCGCAGGCCGTGGTTTACCTCGCCAGTGACGCGGGCGCTTATATTACAGGCACTACGCTTCATATCAATGGTGGGATGTTCACGGGTTAAACCCCACGCAAATTTCCACAACTCGGGCAACTACTGGTACAATAGCACCCTACTTTAGATGGTTAGGGTCCAGTGGCCCTTCAACTTTCCCCGCACATAGAGGGCGGGGTATGCCCTTTAGCGGAGTAAATAAAATGGACGAAATCGAACAGAAGGTTAAGAAGATTGTTGCTGAACAGCTCGGCATCAAGGAAGAAGACATTCAGAATGACTCTTCTTTCATTGAAGACTTAGGCGCTGACAGCTTGATGACCGTGGAAGTTTCCATGGCCTTCGAAGACGCCTTCGGCATCGAAATCCCTGACACCGAACAGGAAAACCTCCGTACGGTTCAGCAGGCTATCGATTACATCAAGGCTGCTACGGCCAAGTAATTGAACCGAGAGGATGACCGTTGGTCACTCCTACGCGGTCACCTTGTGATTAAATAATCATAAGGTTCCATGGGATCCGGTTCCTAATTAGGGCGGGTCCCATTTTCATAGGTACTCTTGAGAAAAAGAGGAAAAGATTCATGAACGAACGTCGTGTTGTCGTTACCGGTCTCGGTATGGTGTCGCCCTTAGGGAACACGCTCGAAGAAAGCTGGAAGAACGCCCTCGCTGGGGTGAGCGGCATTGGTCGCATTGAAAGTTTTGACCCCTCCGAATTGGGGGCGCAGGTCGCCGGTGAAGTCAAGGGTTTTGACCCCGCGCTTTACATGGGCGTGCCCGAAATCCGCCGCTTTGACCGCTTTGTGCACTTTGGTGTGGCCGCTGGCGTCATGGCGTTAGAGGACGCCGGTTTAACCATCGATGACGAGTTGGCCCCAGAGGCCGGTGTCGCCATTGGGTCGGGGATTGGTGGGTTGCCCTTGATTAGCCGCAACGACCGTATGCTCGTTGAGCGTGGCGCCCGTCGCGTCTCCCCCTTTATGATTCCGGGCTCGATCGTCAACATGACGGGCGGTCAGTTAGCCATCATGCGTAATTTAAAGGGCCCGAACCTCACCCACGTGAGCGCGTGCTCCTCGGGCCTTCACTCCATTGGGGAAGCCATGCACATGATTAAGCGTGGTGACGCCAAGGTGATGGTCGCGGGGGGCTGCGAAGCCACCATCCACCCCTTAGCGATTGCGGCCTTTGACAACATGCATGCCTTGAGCCGTCGTAACGACGACCCGGCCACGGCCTCCCGCCCGTTTGATAAGGGTCGTGATGGCTTCGTGATGGGCGAGGGCGCTGGCGTCTTAGTCTTAGAAGACTTAGAGCACGCCCAGGCGCGTGGTGCGAAGATCTACGCGGAAATTGTGGGTTATGGTCTTTCGAGCGATGCTCACCACATCACCACCCCCTCCACGGACGGCCCCGTTCGCTGCATGCAAAACGCCTTGAAGCGTGCAGGCATTGAAGCGCGTGACGTCACCTACTTAAACGCCCACGGCACCAGCACCCCGATTGGGGACGCCAACGAGGTCAAGGCTATTCAGACGGTCTTTGGCGACGCCATGGAGAACCTCGTCGTTAACTCCACCAAGAGCATGACGGGGCACTTGTTAGGGGGCGCTGGCGGTATCGAGTCCATCTTTACCGTGAAGGCGGTCTCCGAACAGATTTCGCCTCCCACCATCAACGTGGTGGACCAGGACGACGCCTGCCCGGTGGACTGCTGTAAGGAAGGCGCTCGCCCGATGACGATCAACTACGCCATGAAGAATTCCTTTGGCTTTGGTGGGACCAACGCCACGGTGATCTTTAAGCGTTTTGACGCCTAATTAAAGAAAAGTGGGGACACGTTTCCCCCGCTTTTCTGCCTTGAGAAAACGGATGTCGAGGACGTCGCTCGAAAGGGGGATGTCGGTGGATGTCCGTTTTCTTTTCATTTACCCCCTAAAACCCAACGTCGTCCCCGAACGGGTGGGGTTAGGGTGGTACAATTTCTATTTTTACCGTGCCCCCTTTTGGCGCCACGTAAGCGTCCACAAGGTGAACCTTGGTTTCCCCTTGAGGCCTTTTCTTTGAACGGAGTGTGAGTCCGCTCAAAAAAGCGAAGTCTTACGCGCAGGTGCCCTACTTTTTACGGTGCGGTCCTTTCTTTTTTTGCGTGTTGACTCAAACCAGGTGAAGTCATTCTTTCCCCTTTGAGCCCCTCACACGTTGACACGCCTCTCTTTATTATTTTTCCATGGAAAAAATTCGTAATTTCTCCATCATTGCCCATATCGACCACGGTAAGTCCACCTTGGCCGACCGACTGATTCAGCGTTGCGGTGGTTTATCGGATCGTGAAATGAGTCAGCAGGTCTTGGACAACATGGACCTTGAACGCGAACGTGGGATCACGATTAAGGCGCAGACGGCGTCCTTAACCTACAAGGCCAAAGACGGCGAAACGTATAAGTTAAACCTCATTGACACCCCGGGGCACGTGGACTTCTCCTACGAAGTGAGCCGTTCCTTGTCCGCTTGTGAAGGGGCCCTCTTAGTGGTGGACGCCACTCAAGGGGTGGAAGCCCAGACGGTGGCCAACTGCTATACCGCCATTGATTTAGGCGTGGAAGTCATCCCCGTCTTAAACAAGATGGACTTAAACAGTGCCGACCCGATTGCCGCGAGCGAAGAAATCGAGGACGTGATTGGGATTGACGCGACCGATGCGGTGCCGTGTTCGGCGAAGACCGGCATGGGCATTGACGACATCTTAGAGCGCGTGGTCCGTGACGTGCCGCCCCCGAAGGGTGACTCGGATGCGCCCTTGCAGGCTTTGATTATCGACAGTTGGTTCGATAACTACGTGGGCGTGGTGATGCTCGTGCGTGTGGTCAATGGCACCTTAAAGCCCAAGGACAAGATCCGCTTTATGGCCTCGGGCGCCAACCATTTGGTCGAACAAGTGGGGTGCTTTACGCCGAAGAGCGAAAAGCGCGCTCAGTTGACTGCGGGCGAAGTGGGCTTTGTGATTGCAGGCGTCAAGGAATTGAAGGACGCACGCGTGGGGGATACCTTAACGCACGTGCAAAAGCCGGCCGAGTTGCCCGTGCCTGGTTTCAAGGAAGTGAAGCCTCAGGTGTTCGCGGGGCTCTATCCGGTGGAGAGCAACCAGTACGACGCCCTTCGTGACGCGTTAACGAAATTGCAGTTAAATGACGCCGCCTTAAAGTTTGAGCCGGAAGTCTCCCAAGCCTTAGGCTTTGGTTTCCGTGCCGGCTTCTTGGGGCTTCTGCACATGGACATCGTCCAGGAGCGTTTAGAGCGCGAATACAACATGGACTTGATCACGACCGCCCCCTCGGTGGTCTACGAAGTGATGATGACCAATGGCGAAGTCGTGCAGGTGGAAAATCCCTCGAAGTTGCCGCCCGTGGACAAGATCGAAGAAATTCGCGAGCCGATTGATACCGTCACGATTTTCGTTCCCGACGAGCACGTCGGCGCCGTGATGAAGCTCTGCCAAGAAAAGCGTGGCGTGCAAACGAACCTCGCCTACCATGGCCGTCAGGTGCACTTAACGTACGAATTGCCCTTGGCAGAAATCGTGCTCGACTTCTTTGACCGTATGAAGTCCGCCACGCGTGGCTACGCGAGTATGGACTACGAATTCAAGGAATACCGTGCCTCTGACGTGGTGCGTGTGGACATGCTTATCAATGGCGACCGTGTGGACGCGTTAAGCAACATCCTTCACCGCAGTAACGCCATCTTCCGTGGTCGCGAAATCGTGACCCGCTTGCGTAGCCTCATCCCGCGTCAGATGTATGACGTCTCGATTCAGGCGGCTATTGGCGCCAACATCATTGCCCGTGAAAACGTCAAAGCCTTGCGCAAAAACGTGCTCGCGAAGTGCTATGGTGGGGACATCACGCGTAAGCGTAAGCTCCTTGAAAAGCAAAAGGCCGGTAAGAAGCGCATGAAGCAGGTGGGCTCCGTGGAGATCCCGCAGGAAGCCTTCTTGGCCGTTTTGCAGGTGGAAGAAAAGTAACCAACCGATGGGGCGTGGCTCCACTTGGGAGGGGAACTTTCAGGTGGGGTCACGGCTCAATTCGACGACACAACCATGAATTTGGGTGGACTCTTAGGACTGACGATCATCACCGGAACGGGGTTTCTGGTGGATGGGCTCTTTTTTAAGCCCCGACGTCGACGTAATGCCTTGCGTGAAGTGGCGGCCTTTGATGTGGTACATCACGAGGCCCTCAAGCGTGAAGCGCCTGAGACCCTGCAAGCGCGAGAACGCTTAATGGCGGACTTGATGCGGCAAGGGTTTCTCCTTCGCTACACGGCTGGCCTCTTTCCCTTCGTCTTAATGATGGATGGGATCTGGGCCCTTTTTCACCTTCCCCAAATTCTCCCGTAAGAGGGGACAGAACTCATGAATTTTCCTTTAATCCTTTTAGTGCTCACGGTGGTCACGGGCGTCTTTTGGCTCCTGGAACGTTTCCGCTTTGAGCCCGCGCGTAAAGAACGTGCCCGTGCGGCCGTTAACGCCTTTGAAGCTGCTAACCGTGAAGCCATTCAGCGCGGTGAAAAGAAAGTGTTGGATGCGCAAAACGACTTGCTCGCACGGATGAGCCGCCAGCCCTGGTGGTTGGAATACACGGCAGGGCTTTTTCCCGTGATTGCCATCGTCTTTGTGGTGCGCAGTTTCTTGTTTGAGCCCTTCCGCATTCCGTCGGGTTCCATGCTTTCCACCTTGCACGTTGGGGACTTTATCCTGGTGAATAAATACGACTACGGCATTCGTTTGCCGGTGGCGCACACGCAGGTCACTGACGGCACCAAACCCAAAACGGGCGACGTGGTGGTGTTTCGCTATCCGCTGGACCCGTCCATGGACTACATCAAGCGCGTGATTGGGGTGCCGGGTGATCTCGTGGAATACCGCGACAAGGTGCTTTACTTAAACGGCGTGGAGCAAAAGCAAACGCCTGATGGTACCTTCACGGACCCTGAAACCTTGATGACGTTGGATCAGTACGTGGAAAACTTAAATGGGGTGGAACACAAGATCCTCAAGATGAAGAGCCGTCCGAGTGGGATTCCCATGCAGTACTTAAAGCGTATTGAACCCAACTGTGCCTATTACGACAACGGCTTTGCCTGTAAGGTGCCGGCCGGTCACTACTTCGTGATGGGGGACAACCGCGACAACAGTGAAGACTCCCGTTTCTGGGGCTTTATGCCGGAAGAAAACTTGGTGGGTCGAGCTTTCTTCGTGTGGGCAAACTTAAGCGACATGACGCGTGTCGGTAGCTTTAACTAAGGAGTGAAGAGCCAAATGAAAGATATTCACGAACTCGAAGCCCGTTTAGGCTACACGTTTAAGGACGAGAAGTTACTCTTGCGTGCGCTCACGCACCGCAGCTACGCCCATGAACACAATGAGCGTCTCGAATTCTTAGGCGACAGCGTTTTAAATTGCGTCGTGGGGAACGCCCTTTTCTTGCGAGATCGCCACTTCACCGAAGGGATGCTCTCGCGTGTGCGTGCCAATTTGGTGTGCGAAAAAACCTTAAAAGGCTTAGCCGAGACGATTTCCATCTCGGACTACCTCCGTTTAGGCGAAGGGGAAGCCAAGACCGGTGGGGCGCACCGCCCCTCCATCATGGCTGACGCCATGGAAGCCCTCTTTGGGGCGGTCTTCATGGAAAGTGGCTTTGAGGCGGCCCAGCAAGTGGTCTTAAAGCTCTACGAACCCATTCTCACGGAGTTGAGCCCAGAGCAATTGGGCAAAGACCCGAAAACCCGCTTACAAGAACGTTTGCAGGGCTTGCACTTGGAGCGTCCCCTCTATACCGTGTTAAGTGTCACGGGGGCCTCGCACTTGCAGACCTTTACGTGCGAATGTCGCTTAGCGGCGTTAAACATTGTGACGACGGGGGAAGCCACCAGTCGCCGTGCGGCTGAACAAGCGGCCGCCGCCTTGGCGCTCGACGCCTTAGAAGCGCACCCCGAGGTGCAAAAGCACCCCAAGCGTCACTGATTTTTTCCTTTACGGAACCCTATGAATAAAGACTTAGAAAAGGGGCTCGAGGCCCCTAACGAAGAGATCGTTGAAACGCCCGCGGGCGAGACGGATCTCGAAGCCATGTTGGCCGCGCTCCCGCAACGCCAACCCACCAACGTCCCTGAAGGTTTTCGCTGCGGGTACGTGAGCGTGGTCGGTCGCCCCAACGTGGGCAAATCCACCTTGATTAACCACTTAACGGGTGCCAAGGTTTCCATTACGAGTAAGAAGCCCCAGACGACGCGCGATCGCGTGTTAGGGGTGGTGACGCATGACGACGCCCAGTTCGTCTTCGTCGATACCCCGGGGTACCAGACGAAGATTGCGAGCGGCCTTATTCGCCGCATGAACGCGACCGTGCGCCAGAGCTTACGCGACGTGGACGCCGTCATCTTCGTGATTGAATCGAGCGGCTGGAAGGAAGCGGACTTAAAAGTCTTGAAGCTTTTGCCGGAAGGCGCCAAGAACATCGTCTTAGCCATTAATAAGACCGACTTGATGAAGGGGCGTGATCAGTTATTGCCCTTGATGCAAGAGTCCATGGCGAAGTTCCCGTTTGCTGCGATTGTGCCGGTGTCGGCTGAGAAGGGCCGCCAAACCGATGAGTTGCTTTCCGAGGTGAAAGCCTTTTTGCCGGAAAGCACCCCGTACTTTGACGTGGACATGTACACGGATAAGACCCCGCGCTTTATGGCGGCGGAAACCATCCGTGAAAAGGCCTTCCGCTTACTGGGTGACGAGTTGCCCTATGGCGTCGCGGTGACCATCGATAAGTGGGACGAAACGGACGAAGGGGCGGAGATCGTCGCCACCTTGATTGTGGAACGCGAAAGCCACAAGCCCATCGTCATTGGGGAAAAAGGCTCGAAATTGCGTGAAATCGGGCGCTTGGCCCGCTACGACATCAGCGACATGTTGGGAAAACGCGTGCACCTCGAAGTGTGGGTGCGTGTGCGTCGCGGGTGGTCGGACGACGCCAAGGTCTTAAAGTCCTTAGGTTATGAATAACCCTTTGTCACTTCGCGAGGAAGCCCGTCTTCCTCGTCGTCGGGAAGGGGGCAGCTCACCGAAGCGTGCCCCGCACACCCTCACCAGCCCGCTTTTTGCCGAACGCTTAAAGCGGGTCGAGGCGCTCTTAAATGAGCACACCGCCTTGGACGAGGAGGGGGACGCGCACCCTGCGCCCCGTATGCCCGTTCGTGTCAAAGACGAATTGGGCTTCATTTTGCACCGTTGGGATTGGTCGGAGTCGAGTTTACTGCTGGACGTCCTTACCGAAAACTACGGTCGCGTCTTTATTGTGGCCAAAGGCGCAAAACGCGCCTCGGCGCAATACCGTGGGCTTTTGAGCCCGTTTTGTCCATTGAGCTTTACCTGGACCGGGAAGACGGAAGCCAAGCAATTGGTGCGCGTCGCCTGGCGTGGGTCCTTGGTGCCCTTGACGGGAGAGGCCCTCTTAGCAGGGTTTTATATCAATGAGCTCATACTCAAGTTGAGCGAACGTGAAAGTCGGGTCGCGGGGCTCTTTGCCCGTTACACCCGTGCGATTTACCACTTGGCCCAGGAAGAAGACCAGGGCGTGGCGCGCCACCTTCGTCGATTTGAGTATGACCTTTTACGTCTTTCAGGATGGTTGCCGGGGACAACCGATCCGATTGATCCGACCCAGACCTATCGCTTAGATGGGGGGATGTTTGTGCCTTGCCGAGCGGATGACGCTTCGCACCCCTTAGGCGTATGCCCAGGGCGCGTCGTGTTGGCCTTAAATCAAGGCACTTTTGACAACCCAACCGATCAGCCCTATTATCGCGACTTTTTAAAGCATATCCTCAACCACCACTTGGGACGAAAGCGCATTCATGCGCGACAAGTGATGGCGGATTTATTTTCACTCTCAAAAGGACGCCTCCCCGAGACGCCCTCAAAGGAAAAACCAACGATGACGTCTTCGACGCTTACGACGGTCGTGCCCACGACTTTGGGTCCCGTGTGTGTGGATATTGAAGGGACGACGCTCACGGATAAAGAACGTGCGCGCCTTCAGCACCCCTTAACGGGGATGGTGATTTTGTTTAGTCGCAATTACACCGATCCCGAGCAACTCAAAGCGTTAACGGCGGACATTCATGACACGCGTCCCGGGATTTTGATTGCGGTGGACCATGAAGGCGGTCGCGTACAGCGCTTCCGTGAGGGCTTCACTGAAGTGCCCGCGATGGCGGACTTGCGTGATGCCCCGCACGCGCAAGTGTTATTGGAAGCGGCTGGCTTAGTCTTAGCCGCTGAACTTCGTGAGTGTGGCGTGGACTTAACGTTTGCGCCTGTTCTGGACGTCGACTACGGTCGCAGTGGTGTCATTGGGAACCGCTCCTTGGGGAAGACCCCCTTTGAAGTGACGGACAATGCACGCGCCTTGATTTCGGGCCTTCGCCAAGGGGGCATGACCTCCTGCGGGAAGCATTTCCCAGGGCACGGTTGGGCGGAAGCCGACAGCCACGTGGCGTTGCCCACCGATGAACGCGATGCAGACACGTTGTACTTAGACATGCGTCCCTATCGTAAGCTTCCTGAAATGGACTCCATCATGACGGCGCACGTGAGTTACAGCGCCTATGACGGGGAGTTGGCGACCTTTTCGTCTCGCCTCTTAAAGGACGTGCTTCGCGACAAGCTGGGCTTTAAGGGTTTAGTGTTTTCGGACGACCTCACCATGAAGGGCGCGGGCGACGAATCCATCACGACGCGAGCGGAGCGTGCCCTGACCGCTGGCTGCGATATGGTGTTAGTTTGTAACGCACCGGAACTCGCGGACGAATTGTTGGCTACCCTTTCGTGGTCCCCCACGGAACAGTTCGCCAAGCGCTTTTCGCGTTTAAATCCTGGCACCCCCGTGAGCTGGCGATTGGTGAAGGCGGCGCGCGCCCTCTTGGACGACTTTAAAGCGTCTCAGAAGCGCTAATTGCCCCAAGACTCTTTCTTTGACTATTGAGCGCTTATGATCATCACGTCCCTTTTGGATACGGACCTCTATAAATTCACGATGCTTCAATGCGTCTTGCACCAGTTCCCTGGCGCCGAGGTCGAATATCGCTTTAAGTGCCGTACGCAAGGGGTGGATTTACTCCCCTTGTTGGACGCCATTAACCGCGAGGTGGATCACCTCTGCACGGTGACCTTTACGGACGAAGAGTTGGACTACTTGCGTGGGCTTCGCTTCATGAAGGCCGACACGATTGAGTTTTTAAGCCTCTTTCACTTAAAGCGTAAGTACGTGTCGGTGGTCGCCAACCCTGAAAAAGACGGCGGCATCGACATTATCGTGAAGGGCCCGTGGCTCCACACCATTCTCTTTGAAATCCCCTTATTGGCGATTTTGAATGAACTCTACTTCTCGCACCACTATGGGGATTTGTCAGAGGACGTCGGGATTGCGCGCTTAAAGGACAAAATCGACCTGATTCGCAACGAGCCCGACAATGACGACTTAAAGATTGCGGACTACGGGACGCGTCGTCGCTTCTCGAAAGCCTGGCAGCGTAAAGTCGTGGGGATTCTGAAAGACGAATTGGGCGACAAGCTCTCGGGCACCAGTAACGTTCTCTTAGCGAAAGACTTCAACCTGGTGCCCTTAGGGACCATGGCGCACGAGTACCTCCAGGCCTGTCAAGCCTTGGGGCCGCGCCTGCGCGATAGCCAAGTCTTTGGCTTTGAGATGTGGGCGAAAGAATATCGCGGGGACTTGGGGATTGCGCTCTCGGACGTCTACGGGATGGAGCCCTTCTTAAAAGACTTCGACATGTTCTTTTGTAAGCTCTTTGATGGCGCTCGCCACGACTCGGGAGACCCTTTCGTGTGGGGGGAGCGCATGATTGAGCATTGGCGTGCGAACAAGTGTGAGCCCAAGAGTAAAACACTGATCTTTTCAGATTCGTTAACCGTGCCCAAAGTCTTGGCGCTTTACCGGCGCTTTCACCACCGTGTGAAGTTGGGCTTTGGGATTGGCACGAACTTGATGAATGACTTGGGGCCCACGCCCTTAAACATCGTCATCAAGATGGTGAAAGCCAATGGGCAACCCGTCGCGAAGATTTCCGATGCCCCGGAAAAAGGGATGTGTGACGACGAGAATTACCTCTCCTATTTACGTCAAGTATTTGGCCTTACCCAAGCCAAAGGCGAGTAGGGAAAGAACGGTTTTTTTCGAGTAAATCGGCACGACACCACACATTGGGTGGCAGAGTCGTGTATGTTTTAAGAATTGACAAACTGATGTGAGTAGCGCACCTCGTGCTTTATCCCCTTTTCTACAAGGCCTGAGGTACGCTCTTCACAGCGGTTTGATTTTGAAAAAGAAACGCCGGGGGTGAAAGGTTCGGCGAAGAATAACAACAGGAGTGAATGTTTTGAATTCCACGATTTTAAAGCGAGGGTTAGCTTGCCTTGCCCTCACCGCACCGGCAATGGCCTTCGCCAGTGAAGGCTTAAACGGTGCGGACTTAAGCTTGGCATGGGCCATGCCCTTTGCTGGGATTTTGTTGAGTATCGCGCTCTTCCCCTTGTTAGCCCCCCATATCTGGCACCACCATTTCGGTAAAATCGCCGTTTTCTGGGCCGCCTGCGCGGCCGTGCCCATGGTCATCTTCTTCGGCGGGCACGTGGCGATGAATTCCATCGCGCACATCATGCTCGCGGACTATCTCCCCTTCTTAATCTTTGTGGGCTCGCTCTTTATTGTGGCGGGCGGCATTCACGTGCACGGCACCTTTGTGGGGCGCCCCGTTGTGAACGCAGGGTTTTTGATGTTGGGGGCGGTGCTTGCCAACCTCATGGGGACGACGGGCGCTGCCATGCTCTTGATTCGTCCGTTGATTGGGGCGAATGCCAATCGTAAGCGTCGTATCCACACGTTTATCTTCTTTATCTTTATGGTCGCCAACGTCGGCGGCGCCTTAACCCCCTTGGGCGATCCGCCCTTGTTCTTAGGGTTCTTGAAGGGCGTCTCTTTCTTGTGGACGGCCGAACACGTGTTCCTCCCCTGGTTGGTGGCCAATGCCATTCTCCTTGCGGTCTACTTGGTGATTGACACCATCATGTACCGCAAAGACGTCCAGGACGGCTTTAAGCCCTCCACCGAGGGTGTGCCCTTTGGGCTCTCTGGGAAGATCAATCTCCTTCTCTTAGCCGTTATCGTGGGCGCTGTGCTTATGAGCGGCTTCTGGCACCCGGGTCAGGTCTTCCACTTCATGGGCGTGCATTTCCCTGTGGAAACGCTCCTTCGTGATGCCATCTTTATTGCGGTGGCTTCCACCAGCCTTATCATGACCGCCAAGGCCACCCGTGAAGCCAATCACTTCACGTGGGACCCGATCATGGAAGTGGCGAAGCTCTTCTTTGGGATCTTCATCTGTATCGTGCCCGTCTTGGAAATGCTCCGTGCGGGTCACGAGGGCGCCTTTGCGGGGCTCGTCGCCTTGGTGACGAATCCGGACGGCTCCTACAACAACACCGTCTTCTTCTGGTTGACGGGGATTTTGTCGGCCTTCTTGGATAATGCGCCTACGTACTTGGCGTTCTTTAACTTGGCAGGCGGTGACGCTATCCACTTGATGGGTGACGGCGCGCAAACCTTGTTGGCCATCTCCATGGGGTCGGTCTTCATGGGGGCGGTGAGCTATATCGGGAATGCGCCTAACTTCATGACGGTCGCCATCTGTAATGAGCGCGGCGTGAAGATGCCGTCCTTCTTTGGCTACATGCTCTGGTCGGTCTCGATCCTCTTCCCGACCTTCATGGTGATTGATTGGCTCTTCTTGATGTAAGCCTCTCACTAACCCCAAGGGCGTCTCAGCCCCTTAGGTGCCACCCATGAATAAAGCCCACTTCAGTGAATGAGGTGGGCTTTGTCTTTGTCTCTTAGGGCGCATTTGCGCCACGCTGAGGCGTTTTATTGTTTTGCCTTAGGGTGAGGGTGCTCATGGTGGTGGTCGCCCACACCGTAGTGCACGTGGCCGTGCTCAGCGATATCGATGCTGGGATCGGGCTCTTCAAAGCCTTCCGGCTGATTGACCTTGACGGCCGGAATCAAGTTGAGGTGCCCGTGACGAACGCCTGGTGCCGTGATGATGCCCTCTGCCACCGCCTGAATGTCTTCTAACGTCCCTTTGACGACAACGCTCTCTACACACTCATCGTGGTTTAAGTGCACGTGCATGGTGGAAATCACACTGTGGGTGTGTTCGTGCTGTTGCTCAGCCAAACGGGCGCTCAACTGGCGCTCATGGTGGTTAAAGACATAACTCACCACGCCAATCGCGGGGAGCTTGGGGTTGAGCGCTTGGGCTTCTCGGTTTAAGAGCTCACGCACAATATCGCGAAACGCTTCAGAACGGTTCGCGTAGCCTTGGTTGGCGATTAATCGGTCAAAGCGCTTGGCTAATTCGTCGTCGAGAGACAGAGTGATACGTTGCATGGCCAAAACTCAAAAGCGAAAAGTGAGAGTGACTTTAATTGTAGGCGAAGTCACCCCAAAAACAAAAAAGCCCCGAGCAACAAACTCAGAGCTTTTCAGTGTGATGGTGCGGTCGATGAGACTTGAACTCATATGGATCTCTCCGCTACCCCCTCAAG